>CAZALL010000021.1:0-16812 GCA_964485955.1 uncultured Treponema sp.
AAGTCCAAGTGTCGGTGGACTTTGTAGCGGTTCTGGCGGTGGAACAAAAGAAAGTGCAACTGTAAAAATTGAAGGGGCTATAAATGAAATTGGTACAGAAGTCGAAGGAGCTTATATCGTAGGGGAATATCAATGTGATGAATATGTTGCAGATGTTTTAGAGAGAGCCGGTTATGAGCCAGGTGAATATTATGTTGATAATCCTGGTAAAAAAACAGTAAATAATCATATAGAAGAATATATATCTATATATGAAAATGGAAAAACGGGAATACAAAAGCCACAAAATTGTGATACAGGAGTATATGTTGTTTTTATGCAAGATAAAGATAATGTTAAAGAATCTCATGCCGCTATTATGGTTGTTAATTCTAATGGTAGTGCATATATGGCGGATAATTCTTCTAAAAATAATGAAATGACAAATCTTGATGGTAGTCCTTTATTAGATTCAAATGGCTACCGTCAATATTCAGGTGGAATTGAAATTACAGAAGATTCTTCTGCAAAAAGTTTGTGTGCTCAATATACTGGTTACGAATATTTTTATTTTCAGAAAATTCAATAGAAAGAGGGTAAAATGAAAAAGAAATTATTATTGATATTATATATTTTTATTTTTACTTATATCTATTCTAATAGCTTTGTTGGATTTAAGTATAATGGAAGATTTGGTTTGCTTGACAACAATTTGGATATTGTTACAGAACCTGTTTATAAATTTATTTCCTGTGGAAATTATATTTATACAAAAACTCCTGTAGATATTTTTTCTATTTACGATACAGATTTAAATTTAATTTATAAATCTGATGTAAAGTGTAATAATCATTATTATTCAGAAAATGAAATAATTCTTTCTCTTCAAAATGGTAAGGAATATTATCTCTTAAATTTAAGTGATAAATCTCTAAAAAAAATTGATTTTTTTAATTTTGATATAAAAAGCAGGTGGAAAGATAAGCGTTGTGTAAAGTTAGATTCAAAAAATTCTGATTTTTATGTAATTGATAATATGGGAAATGTAATTATTGATGGATTAAAAGAAAGTGCTGCTATATATTCCGATGGATTGCTTGCAGTAATTTTAGAAGATGGAACTTCTGGATTTATTGATGTAAATGGAAAATTAATCTTTGAAACACCTTTTTATTTTAATAAAGATGAAGAATTTAGAAGGTCTCCTTTATTAATTTACGGATTTAGTGAGGGACAGGTTTTAGTTCAGCAGACAAAAGGTGAGTGGGTAGTATTTGATGAATGTGGTCAAAATAAAAAATTCTTAGAAAATTATAACTTGGCAACATTTAAATTCTGTGAAGGTTCTATTGTTGTAAAAAAGACTGTAAACGGTAGAACATTTTATGGTTATATGAATAAGAATCTTGAGAATTATATTCCTTGTATTTTTTCAAGTGCAAGTGCTTTTGAAAACGGCTGTGCCCAGGTTGTATATAAAGAAAAAGATGCATTGCTTTTTAAAGACGGCAGACTATATTTTTGTGAAGATTTAATTAAAGGAAATAAGACTTTTATTAAAATTGAAGAAGATTTTAAGGGGCGATAATAGTTTTTAATTGCCTTGACTATAGTTAAAATCAAACTTAAAATGTTCTGACTGTGGAATCGTATACAATTATAGTTCCGGATAATGATATTTTGCAGAGACTTTGCGGAACTAATGATAAAAATCTTAAACTCATAGAAAATTATCTGGGGGTAAATATTTTTGCCAGAGGAAATGAGCTTTCTATTGAAACTTCTGATGAAGAAGTTCTCCAGAAATTTCGTTTTGTAATAGACCGTATTTTAGATGAAATGTCAGCCCCTGCAGATAATACAAGTCCTTCAGAATTGATTAGGGCAGTATTAAATATTGATTCACCTTTTGCAAAACATAATACTTCTTTGCAGCATGCCGATTTTTCTGCTAATTCAATTTTAATTCCTGGAAGTATAAAAAAAGTTTATCCGCGTACTAAAAATCAATCAGATTTAGTTCAGCTTTTTAGAAAATATGATATGGTTTTTGCTTCAGGTCCTGCGGGTACTGGAAAAACTTTTCTTGCTGTGGCGGAAGCATTGCGTCTTGTTTTAAGTCACCAGAAAAGTGGTATTATTTTAACCAGACCTGTTGTTGAAGCTGGTGAAAGTTTAGGTTTCTTACCGGGCGACCTTGAAGATAAAATTAATCCCTATTTAAGACCTCTTTATGATGCCATGAATGCAGTTCTTATGCGAGAAACTGTTCATAAAATGACAGAAAATGGTATTATAGAAATTGCTCCTCTTGCATATATGAGGGGCCGTACGATGAATGACTGTGTTGTAATTTTAGATGAAGCACAGAATACTACTGTTGAACAGATGAAAATGTTTTTGACCCGTATGGGTGAGGGTTGTAAAATGTTTATTACAGGAGATGCAAGTCAGATTGATCTTCCTAAAAGAATGACAAGCGGATTTGTTCATGCATTGAATATTCTTGAAGGAGTAGAAGGAATTGGAATGTGTCATCTTAATACAGAAGATGTCGTTAGAAATGAACTTGTAAAACGAATCGTAAGGGCTTATGAAAATGAAGAAAGATAAAATGGAAAATGAAGTTAAGAAACCTTCAGCTGAAATTTTCTTATCTGTTGGAAATTACATTAAACATAACTATAAGGTTCTCATTGTATTTGTTGTTTCTTTTCTTGTGGTGAGTGCCGTAGGTTTTATTAGAATTTCTACATCAAATACTTTAACAAGTTACAAAATAGAAGACTATGATGTGGGAATGATTGCAGACAAAAATATTTACGCCCAGAAAACTTTACCGGCAGATACGGAAAATCCTGTGACTGTGCAGAAAGGTGAGCGTGTAATGAGAAAGGGATATGCCATTACAGAAGAAGAGTATGCTAAATTAAAAAAAATGGCTCAATCTCCTTCATATATTGACTTAAGGGCTTTTGCAGATCTTGAGCTTTATCTTTTGCTTTTAAGTGCCCTCTGGTTTATGCTTTTTGGTTTTGTTTCGCTAAAAAAGAAACTTGAATTAAAAGAAATAATTCTTGAGGCAATTTGTTTTGTCTTAATTTTTGCTGCAACAATTTTTGGAAGTAAGACTGTAATTTTTTCTTCCGCATTTGCTTTGCCTGTAATTATTCCGGCAACATTCTGTACATTTTTAATTTCAATTTTGTTTGGTCAGCTGAGTGCAATTTTTTTCAGCATCATAATGAGTTTTGGTGTTTTAGGGGCAAGTGGCTTTATGGTTGTTCCGGCTTTGTTTGTTCTGGCATCTTCAATTGCTTCCTGCAGAATTGTAAGAAATATTCAAAGGCGTATTGATTTAGTGTTTGCTTCTCTTTTACAGAGTCTTTTGAATGTTGTTTTTTTAGGAACATTTAAAGTTATCTTTACAGATTCTTTTACGGATGCAATTCTCACGATTCCAGGGGTTGCCTTTAACGGATTTATTTCTGGAATTTTGGCTCTTGGTTTTTTAACACCACTTGAATCTTTGATGAATACAGCTTCTGTCTTTCGCCTTATGGACTTAAGTGATTTAAATACTCCTATAATGAAAAAAATGCTTCTTACTGCCAGCGGAACTTATAGTCATTCACTTATGGTTGCCTCCCTTGCTGAAGCTGCCTGTCGTGAAATTGGAGCAAATTCTCTTTTAGCGAGAGTTGGTTCTTATTATCATGATATTGGTAAAATTGATCAGAGTGAATATTTTGTTGAAAATCAGTCTGGTGAAAACAAGCATGATGAAATAAATCCAAATTTGTCTGTAAGCATAATCAGAAGTCATGTAAAAAAAGGTGTTGAAAAAGCACAGGCAATGCATTTTCCAAAAGAAATTATTAATATCATTGGAGAACATCACGGTAATCAGGTAATTGCATATTTTTATAATGAAGCTCTTAAAGTTAATCCAAATGCTAAGGCAGAAGATTATTCTTACATGGGAACACCACCTACAACTAGAGAAAGTGCGGTTGTAATGCTTGCGGATACTGTTGAAGCGGCCTGTCGAACTCTTGAAAAACCATCTGTTCCACGCCTTGATAAATTTATTCAGCAGCTTATTGAAGGAAAAATTCAACATGGACAGCTTGTAAATTGTGACTTAACTTTTAAAGATTTAACTTTGATAAGAAAATCTTTTGTTCAGATTCTTGCAGGCTATTATCATTCCCGCATTGAGTATCCTGATCAGAAAGACCCTGATGAAAAAGTTCAGCTTGGAGAAAAAACTTTAAGTGAAGCCGCTGGGACAATTGCTCCAAAAAATTACAGGGCATCTTCTTCAAAAGAAAATGTTAAGGAAAAGACTTTAGGGGACAAGAAAAAAAATGCCAAATAAAATACTTATTAGTGTTGAAGAAAATTTAAGCCAGCCTCAATGGATAGATAATGTTGAAGAATTTGTACAAAAGGTTTTAATAGAAGCAGGCTATGATGACGAAGAAATTTCTATTCTTTTTTGTTCAGATAAATTTATTCAGAATTTAAATAATGAATACAGGCATATTGATGCTCCTACAGATGTGCTTTCTTTTGAAAACGGTCAGGAGTATGTTGATGAAGATGGAATAAAATGGTATGCGGCAGGGGACATTGCAATAAGTCTTGAAACTTTGCCAAAAAATGCCCAGTATTTTGAAGTTGATGAAGATGAAGAATTAAAGCGTCTTTTAGTTCATGGTTTACTTCATTTAAACGGTTATGATCACGGAGATGAGCATGTAGAAAAAAATAAGGAACCTGTCTGCGAAATGCTTAAAAAGCAGAAACAGATTATGGATTGTTTAAAAACTCAAACTATAATGGGAAAATAAAATGGGATTTTTGTTTAAAAGTAAAAAAGAAAAAAAAGAGGATGATAAACATTCTTTACAGCTTGATTCTGCTCAGGAAGAAATTTTAGCAGAAGAAAAAAATGAAATGATAAAGGGAATTGAAGACCTGGCAGAAACTTCAGTAAAAGAAGTTATGATTCCCCGCATTGACGTTGATTTTATTTCAATTGATACTACCGGTGATGAACTTGTTAAAAAAATTATTGAAAGCGGACATTCAAGATTTCCGGTTTATTCTTCTTCAATTGACAATGTACTGGGTGTTCTTTATGTAAAGGATTTGATTGCAGCTTTTGCCCGTCATGAAGTGATTAATCTTGAAAAAATGATTCGCAAGGCATATTTTGTTCCTGAAAGTAAAAGAATTGACAGTCTGCTCCGTGAGTTTAAAAGACGTCATCTTCATATTGCTATTGCTATTGATGAATACGGTGGAATAAGTGGCATTGTCTGTATGGAAGACATTATTGAAGAAATTGTAGGCGACATTCAGGATGAGTTTGATAAAGAAAGGGCTGATATTGTTCCTATGGGAGAAAATGTCTGGCTTTGTGATGCCCGGGTTAGTCTTGATGATTTAAATGAAACTTTATCTTCTGATTTTCCTACGCAGGAATTTGATACTTTAGGCGGATTTGTATTTGACCTTTTTGGTAAGATTCCTGTAAAATTTGAAAAAACTTCATGGAATAATTTTGATTTTATTGTTCAGGATATGGAAGGTCATAAGGTTAATGTAATTAAGGTTATAGAACATAAGGACAAGAACGAAAAATCAGAATAAATTTTATAGGGTGGGATTATGAAAAATATTTTTTCTCGTTTACAAAAAACTTTTTTTGTGTTTAGTTTGCTTTTATTTTTTAATCAGGGATTTTTTGTGTTTGCACAAGATGCTGTTAAATTTTACGAAACAGGATTAGCTTTTCAGGACGAAGAAAATTATTTTGAAGCCATTGATTTTTATAAAGATGCTCTTGAAAAAAATCCAAGTTATGGTCAGGCATGGTTTAATCTTGCTGAATGTTATTATCACATTGGTGATTTTGATCTTGCCTTGGAATATGCAGAAAATGCAGAAAAATATTTTAGAGATTCAACTGAAGTAAAAAATCTAAAAGGAATGACTTTAATCAGCTTAGGTCGTTTGGATGAAGCTCAAAAAATTTTTGATTCAATTTTAAAACTTTATCCTAATGACATAACAGCACGTTTTGGTCAGGCTCAGCTTGAACTTTTTAAAGGGAGTCTTACTGCCGCAGAAAAAAAATATCAGGATGCACTTCAGCGGGAGCAATATAATAAAACTGCTCTTTTAAGTCTGGCTTTAATTTCTTCAGATATGGGAAAAGATGACATTGCCCAGGTTTATGTAAAAAAAGCTCTTGAGTATCACAGTGGTCACCCTCAGGTTCATTATCTGGCAGCTTATCTTGCTGCAAAAAGAGGAGATCTAAAAGAAGCTGAACGACGTGCAAGAAGTGCAGTGCAGTTGCGTCCGGATTATGACAGTGCCTATGAACTTCTTGCAGATATTTTATATTCGCAGGAACGTTATAACGAAGCTATTGATATATGTGATTTTAGGATAAGCCGTAATAGAAATGCAGGGGATGCTTGGTATCTTAAGGGAATGTCATTACTCTATCTTGAAAAAATTGAAGAAGCTATTGACGTTTTTTCACAGGGTCTTGCTCTTACTCCTACAGATGAAGTTATGAGAAGTGTCTTTGAAAGGCTTATTATTGAAAATACAGAAATTGAAAATGTAAATAGAAGTGACTGGGCATCTTATCATATAAAAAAAGCTTTAGAATATAAGCGTAATTTTGACTCTAGCGGAGAACGATATGAGTATCAGCAGGCTCTTAAAGTTGACCCTCTGAATATTGAAGCACGTCAGGCATTTGCAGAACTTTTAAATCGCGAAGGTTTTAACGAACTTTATCTGGAACAGTTAAAATTTATTGAACACAATGAAGAAACTGTTTATTCTCCTCAGACTGATGAAAATGCTCCTAAAGTAAAAAAGACTCAAAGACAGATAAAAAATTCTGATGCGATGGAAAGTCTTGAAGCTTTATTGCAGAATAATCTTGCACATAAGTGGGAAGTTGATCCATTTTATTTAGATAAGGCAAGATGGAATATTGGAATTTATTATAAAAAAACATCTGTTAATTTACTTCACCCGGATTCTGATTTGATTACGGCTCTGGCACTTAAAGAAATGTTTAGCGGAATACCTTCAACTTCTGTTAGTGTTAAGCAAAATGCAGTTACAGGTTACGGCAAGGCTTTTAGTCTTGCACGTTATTCAAATTGTGATTATTTTACAATTGTTGATATGGATGAAACGGATCGCTCTTTTACATTGAATGCAGAAATTTATTCAGGAAGAACAGGAACTCTTATAGAAAAAATAAAAATTTACAGAACAGGAAATGATAAATATACTTCAGCATTAAGACGCTTTAGACAGTCACTTTTAAGCATTCTTCCTGTACGCGGAAAAGTTATTGCTTATACTGGAGGAACAATTTTACTTGATCTTGGACGAAGTGATGGTATTTCTACAGAATCTTCTTTTGAGGTTGTAAAACAGGGTAAACTTTATACGGCAGACAAGGGTACTGGAATTGCGTATCCTCAAGATGCAGTTTTAGGAACTTTAAAACTTTCTATTGTTGATGAAGAAATTTCTGAAGGTAAGTTTATTAAAAAGGGATTTTACGACATGCTCAATATTGGAGATGATGTTGTACTTGTTGCCAATAAAGATGAAGGTAGTGAAAACGGAAGTGTTACTAATGACACAAGACCTCAGGCAGACAGTAGCGGGCAGCCTGCAACAAAGAGGGCTCGTCTTTTTAAACGTAACAGTGATAAGGAAAAAGTTTCAACTGCAGGAAGTAAAATGCCTTCTGAAACAACGCTTATTAATTTAATCCGTTCTATTGAATAGGTGGAATTGAATAAAGGTCTAGGCTGTTTTTAATCCATTTGTAACTTTCTTTTTCAAACGCGTCCTGGACTTTTAAAAAACACCTTATTGCTTCTTTGTAATCAGCACAGTAGTAATTGCATTCTCCAAGATAAAAAATAGCCCTGTCCTGTACGTCTTTTTTTCTGTTGACCAGGAGAAATTTATTTAGTGCAAGTCTGGAACTTTCATAGCGTTTTGTTACAAAATAGGTTTTTAAAATATCAAAAAGTATGTATTCATCTCCGCCTGAAGGAGAGAGTAAATCTTCTTCAAAGATATATTGTTCTAATTTTTTTTCTTCCAGATGTTTTGTGTTTTTTATAAGAGAAAGAGTTTTGTCCTGAGCATTTTTTGAAATTTTTGGAATATGATTTAATTTTTTTTCGTCTTTAAAAAGATTAAGCTTTGGAAGCGGGGCTTGTCTTAATTGTTCTTGCGAGTAATTTTTTTTTGCATTTTTTTTATTTTCTGTATTTTTTTTTGTGTAAGAAATTTCTTTTGTTTTTACTTTTACTCCCTGGCAACTCGCATTTACTCCGGGTAAAATAAGGTTATATCTTTTTCCTTTAGAAGAATCAAAAGTGTCAAACTGTTCATCATAGAAAAGTTCTCCTTCGCTTCTTGTGTAGTCTCCTTCTTTTACCAGACTGACTACTGCGTAAAAATATTCTCTTTTGTCATTTACATTGTCCGTGTATGAAAGAGAGTTGTATGGAAGAGTTGCAAGTGGCTTTAGAGAAGAAATATCTGTTTGTAATGTAAATGGTTTTGTGTCTTTGTAGATTTCAAGGGCAGTTATAGAAAGTCCTTTAGTTTTTTTTGGAAGTTCCCAAGAAATTAATATTTTTGTCTGTGAAAGCGGGTAGACATTTATTTTGCTTACAAGCGGACTTTTTGTTTGTGCATTAATAGTTCCTATACAAAGTAAAAGTAATGTAAAAATAAGATGTAATTTTTTTATAGGTCTTATATTCATAACTATAATAATGAAATAAAATTGAGTGTTTGACAAGACAAGTTTATTTAATTAGACTAAAAGAATGTTTGTATCTGTAGTTCTTGATCCGGGTGGAATTGATTCTGCTCGTGCTTTGGTTAATATTTTAACTCAGACTGGTTTTAAGAAAATTCAACGTGCATGCTGGGAACATATGAGTGTAACGGAAGCTGTTCTGTCGGATTTAAAAAAAGAAATTGATCGTGTTACAGATTATTATGATACAGTTCGTATTTATCAGTTCCCAATAAACGGTATGTTTGTAATTACAGAACTTAAGCAAAAACATTGGAAACGCTGTCAGATGAAGGGTAGTGAAGTAAGTTCTTCTAATTCACAGTCTCAATCTTTAAAGCGGCAGAGTGTGCGTTCTTCTCAGCTTGCAAGACGTACTGTAAAAAAATAAATTGTAATTTATTCAGATAAATAGGTTTCACTATTTTCAGTGGAAGAAAAATTTAAATTGGAAGGAAAAAAATGCTAGAAGATTTAAAACAGCCAATTGACGAACTTAAGGAAAATATTATGGACGTCTGGGGGCGTCTTTGACTCGGCTGCAATAGATAAATTAATTGCAGAAAAAACAGAACTTACAAATACCCCAGGCTTTTGGGATGACAACAAGGCTGCAGAAAAAGTCATGAATGACATTAAGACTCTAAAAGGTCGTGTTGAACCATGGCGTGAACTTATTGCGCAGGTTAATGATCTTGAAGCTTTGTATGAACTTGGCATTGAAGAAAATGATCAGAGTTTGGAAGCGGAAGTAAAGGAAACTTATGAAAAAATAAAAGCTTCTTATGAGCATCAGAGTATTTTAAATTTATTAAGTGGTGAAGTTGACAAAAATGACTGTTTTCTTTCAGTTCATTCTGGTGCTGGTGGAACAGAAGCATGTGATTGGACTTTTATGTTAAGCCGCATGTATACAAGATGGGCTGAACGGCATGGATATAAAATTCAGATTACTGATCAGGAAGAAGTTGAAGGCGGTCTTAAATCTATAAACATGAAAATTTCCGGCGATTATGTTTACGGATATTTAAAAGGTGAAGCTGGTGTTCACCGCCTGGTAAGAATAAGTCCTTTTGATGCAAATGCAAGACGCCATACTTCATTTGCTTCGGTTTATGTTTTTCCGGTCCTGGATGACAGTATTGAAGTTAATATCAGACCTGAAGACTTACGTGTTGATACTTACCGTTCAGGTGGTAAGGGTGGTCAGCATGTTAATAAGACCGATTCTGCAGTCCGCTTTACCCATCTGCCTACTGGTATTGTAGTTCAGTGTGATAGTGAAAGAAGCCAGCTGATGAACAGGGCAACATGTATGTCTATGCTCCGTTCAAGACTTTATGAATACTACCGTGAACAGAAAGAAAAGGAAAATCAGAAGTTTGCGGCAGAGAAAAAAGATATTTCTTTTGGAAGCCAGATTCGCTCTTATGTTTTTCAGCCTTATACTATGGTTAAGGATCATCGTACAAAATTTTCAGTTGGAAATATTCAGGGTGTAATGGATGGAGATATAGATCCTTTCTTAGATTCATTTCTTACCGCTCAGTGGAAGGGACTTCCTCTTAGTGCAGATGATGACGATTTGGGAGAGGAATAGTAATGAAGCGGCACTCTCTTTTATTTATTTGTCTTGTTACTTTTTATTTTTCTTTTGCAAAAATTTATGCAGATGACTGGACACTTGCTTCAACTGCATTTACTTTTAGTCAAAAAGGAGAATGGTCAGAGGCTTATAAGGGAGCTGCAAAATTAATTCCTCAGTTAATATTAGATCAAATTGCAAAAGGTTCTCAGCGTTTACCTACAGATTCTGAAATGCTTGACAGAACTTTAGATTCGCTTTTGACTTCAAGAAATTCTTTATTTTTACAACTTCAAAAAGAAGTTAAGGTTCGAGATTCTCTTGTAGTTAATGAAAATAGTCCTCGTAGCCTTAAGAAAAAAATTGCTGAAGAAGATAAAAAAATTATTGAACTTCAAAAGCAGATTGATGAAAATCTTTTAAAAACTGAACAGGCATACAAAGAATATGAAGAGCGTTTAAATCCTCTTTCTAAAACAGAAGAAAATAAAAATTTTTTTAAAAACATGTTTGCTCCAAAAAAAGAAAATTTGATAGATGAGCAGACAAATGAAAAAATAAAACTTTATAAAAATGATTCGACTGCACTTTTTAGTGTTGATGAAAAATATAAAGATCTTGATGTAAAAAACCGTGAGTATGAAAAGTCTGTAAATTCTGCAAAAATAAATGGACTTATTACAGGTTCAATTACGGTTTACGGCGATTATTGTTCTGTAAAAGCACAACTGTATATTTTTCCTGGAGCAAAAGTTGCTGGTTCTATTTCGGAAGTTGGTTCTCTTGAAGACTGCCTTGTAATTGCAAGAAATATTGCCCGTTACATGCAGCCAGTAATTGCAAATTCACTTCCTGTAAATCTTTATTTTGACATTGTTCCAGAAGAGGCTAGGAAAAATGCATCGGTAACAATTGATGGTTCTCTTTATGAAGAATTTTCTGAAGGAATTATAATTCAGGCAGGAATTCATACAGTTGAAGTTTCAAGTCCGGGATACAATAGTCAGGCTGTAACATATGATTTTTCTTCTTCAAATAATTTTTTGATGCATTCAAAACTGCTTGAAGAAAAAACAGGTTTGCTTACTGTTGCATTAAAAAAGCCATTTGAGGGAACTTTTTTTGCAAATGGAAAAGAAGGACAAAGTACTGGACCTGGAAAAATTGATTCTGAACTTACAATTAATGGTGAAAGCATAATCGGTTATTTTCTTACAAATGAACATTCTGTAAAGAAAACTAGAAAAGTTGAAACTGATGAAAAAGGAAATAAAAAAATTGTAGTAACTCAGGAAGACGGTCCTTTAATTGGTTCATTTTTTTATATACCGCAGGAAAATGCTTATGAAGGTGCACAATATATTGTAAATATAGATCCTGTTGATAATGCTACAAATATTGATAAAAGAAGAATCTGGATGTACAGGGGATACAGTGCTTTGGTTTGTACTTTGCCTATGACGTTTTTTTGTATGGGTCGTTATAATTCTATTGCAACTGCCTATCAGACTTCTTCTATTGATAATTATTCGCAGGTTACTGCCTGGTATACAGCTCAAGGTGTTTCTTTAGGAATTACTGCCGTGGCCGGAGCTTTTTTTGTTTATGAAGTTGTACGTTATCTTCTTGCGGCAGATAAGGTTATTCCTTCTCAAGTAACTTCTTATAAAAGTTTAGATTATGAACAGTCCCTTGCAAAGTCATGGCAACTTGAGAGAACTAAAGAAAATCAAAGTGATGAAATTATGCAGGAACAAAATGCTGATGAAAATATTGAAGATGTAAAAATTGATGAAAATAAAAATAATGAAGTGGAGTAAAATTAATGGCTAAAAAATCTTTTGCAGAAAAATTAAAATCACTTTTTGGCATACATTCAAATGCGGATTCACAATTTTTTGAAGATTTAACTGATGCCCTTATTGAAGGTGACCTTGGTGCAAAAACTGCTTTTGAAATAACTGATATTTTGGAAAAAGAATGTAAGGCAGAAAAAATTAAAGGTAGTGAAAATATTTTAGAAGAAATGAAAAAAATGCTTCTTGACTATGTAAAGACTGTAAATTTTATTCCGCAGGAAGAAAAAGTAAATGTTTATATGGTGCTTGGCGTAAACGGAGTTGGAAAAACTACTTCGGTTGCAAAAATGGCAAAGTATTATTCGCAAAAAAATGTAAAAGTAATAATGGCAGCTTCTGATACTTTTCGTGCAGCCGCAGTTGATCAGCTTTCAATGCATGGTCAAAAACTTAATGTGCGTGTTGTAAAACATGAAATGGGAACCGATCCTAGTGCAGTTGTTTTTGATGCCTGTGATGCCTGTCGTGCAAATGGAGGAGGGCTTGTTCTTGCAGATACAGCAGGTCGTCTTCATAATAAGGAAAATCTTGTAAATGAATTAAAAAAAATAGATAGAATTGCACGCTCAAAAGCAGATGAGGGCTGTTATAAAAAAATTCTTGTAGTTGATTCCACTACAGGACAAAATGCTTTAAGGCAGGCTGAAGTATTTAATGAAGCAGTTGGTCTTGATGCAGTAGTTCTTACAAAATATGACTCAAGTGCAAAGGGTGGTTCTGCAATTTCTATTGGAAAGGAATTAAATATTCCGATGCTTTTTGTCTGTACCGGTGAAAAGTACGAAGATATAGCTCTTTTTGATAAAGAAAAATATGTGGATGAATTTTTAGCATAAACAAAAATGGATTTTCTTGCCTTAAGTTTTTATTTTTATTTTTTTTTTCCCCGCCTGTATGCATCAATGGATGAAACGGATGCCCGTGCACTTTATCATAATTATGAACCTTCTTATGTAATCGAAGCAAATAAAACAAAACTTTCAGATTATCAGCTTGAAGTAAAAAAATTGCAGCTTATGAAATTTTTAGGCTATGATGTAAAAGATATACCTGAAGATTATAAAGAATATAATTTAGATTCTCCTGAACTTTTTTATGAAATAGATGATGAAAATGATTATCCTTTGCCTTATGGTCTGGAAAATCCTATGGCAGGTCCTCAAAGCCCAGGTTCAGAACTTTATGAAGGAAATACAACTGATAAAATTACTGTAAGCGAAATGCAGTATTTTAATAGTGATGAAAAATTAAGGCTTTTTACTTACGGTGAAGAAGAGTTTACTTTAGGAAAAACTCTTTGTGGGCAAAAAGAAATAGTTAATGTAAATGGCGATTTGTTTGAGCGTTTACTATATTCTGATGATAATAAGCTTATAGAAAAAATTATATGGAAAAACGCACAGACTTTGGAAGAATCAAAGATGTTAAAAAAGTTTACATATACTTATAAAAATTCTTCTGATGCAGTAAAACCATATTTAATCATTTTTGAAGATTATACAAATTCAAAAAAAATAAAAACTACTTATGATGATAAAGGAAATGCAATTTATTCAGAATATTTTGATAGCGTAAAACTTGAAGATGAAAGTATAAAAGAATATCTTACAAAAACTGTGAGTCATAAATATAATGCAGACAATAAACTTCTTGAAGAAGATGAAAAATCTTTTTATTTTTTACAAGATTATTCTTCAAGCCAGATGCAGGAAAGAAAAACTAAATATTTTTACACACAGAAAAGTTCTTTGCCTGACAGTGAATTCTATGAAAATAATGTACTTAGAATTAAAGTAACTTATGCTGATCAAGACCGATATGAAAAACGTGTTTACTTTGATGATAATTTTTCTGTTCTAACGCGATACAAAGATGGTAGAAAGAAAGTTGAAATTTTTTATAATTCCCAGACAGAAATTAAGAGGCGAAGGTATGAATAAAATACTCTCTTCTTTTAAATGGATTTTTTTTGTTTCTCAAAGATTAAGCCGTGTTGACAGAAAGGGGCGATCTGCAGTTACGTCATTTTTAGCATCACTTGGTGTTTGTTTTGGTGTGATGGCTCTTATTGTTTCAATCAGCGTGATGAATGGTTTTCAGATGAGTTTTATTGATGCAATAATGGAAATTTCTTCCTACCATGTGCGTGTTAAAAATGTTGAAGACCCCGTTTTATTTGATGACTACTGCCGTGAAAATAAAAAAATTACTGCTACTGTTCCTTTTTATGAATCTCAGGGACTTATGGCATCTTTTAACGGTAAACAATCTCCAGTTTTAATAAGGGCACTGCCGGAAAATGTAATGACTTATGACAAGGGGTTTGAAAAGGAATTAAAAGTTTACCAGGGGGATTTTAATCTTTCGGGTAATGATGGAATTGTATTGGGTCATGTGCTGGCAAGAAATCTTGGAGTGAGAATTGGTTCTAAAGTTAATCTTATGGCTTTAAGTGGTGGCTCTGATGTAAATCTTTTTTCTGCAAATAGAGTTTTTACAGTAAGGGGAATTTTCTACAGTGGTTATGAAGAATTAAATTCTACTTATGCTTTTATAAATATTAAGGATGGTCAAAAATATTTTGGTAAAAATTGTCCTTTAATTTATGGTATAAAAATTTCTGACAGTAATAAAGATTCTCAGATGATTTCAAGTTTAAAGAAAAATTTTCCAGAAGCAGATGTTGACAGTTGGCGAAGTTATAACCGATCTTTTTTTGGAGCATTGCGTATGGAAAAAAATATGCTTTTTCTTCTAGTGTTTTTAATTTTTGTTGTAGTTGCAATAAATATTTATAATGGGATGCGTCGTATGGTTTATGAACGGCGTGAAGAAATTGCAGTTTTATCTTCATTTGGTGCAAGAAAAAATCAGATACAGGATGTTTTTATTTTGCGTGGTTTTTTAACTGGATTTCTTGGTGCCATACCAGGACTTTTGCTTGGCCTTTTGATATGCGTTCATATGGAAGACGTTTTTTTGTTTCTTTCAAAAGCAGTGTATAATATTCAGTGTGTAAGTACTTTAATTTTTTCACCACAAAATGCAGGCTTTGTAAGGGAAAATCCTATGTTTAAAATATATGCTCAGCTTCCTGCCAAGGTTTTTATGGGAGAAGCTTTGTTTATTACATTCTTTGGAATTTTTTCTTCCTTGCTGTCTTCATGGTTTGCAAGTCGTGGTGTATTGAAGTTTACTGTTTCGGAGGTTTTACGCAATGAGTAATGCTGAATTTAATGAAAATATTGTGCAGATTAGAAATCTTGAAAAAACTTATAAGACAGAAAGTGAAAGCCTTACGATTCTTCATGATTTAAATATGAGCGTTAAACGCGGAACAAAATGCGTTATTGTTGGTAAGAGCGGAAGTGGTAAATCAACGCTTTTAAATATTATTGGGGGACTAGATAATGCTACTTTAGGTCAAGTTGAAGTTGACGGACAAATGATTTCTTCTTTGTCAGAAAATAATTTGTCAGAATATAGAAAAAAAATTCTAGGGCTTATATTTCAGTTTCATTATCTTTTAAAAGATTTTACTGCTCTTGAAAATATTTTTCTTCCCGCGTATATGGCAGGTGTTCCAAAAAAAATAGCAATGGAAAAAGCAAAGGAACTTTTGGATGCAGTAGGACTTAGTCAAAGAAGTAATCATCTTCCTTCTGAACTTTCTGGTGGTGAGAGGCAGCGTGTTGCAGTAGCACGTGCTTTGGTAAATGATCCAGATCTTATTTTAGCTGATGAACCTACTGGCAATCTTGATCCTGCAAATGCTCTTTTAATTGGTGACATGCTTTTTAATCTTTCAGATAAATATAAAAAAACGCTTATCTTAGTTACTCATGATATGACTCTTGCTTCAAAAGGCGATGTCCGTTATTTTTTAGAAAAAGGTTCGCTTGTAGAAGAAAAGAATTTTAAGGCAGAAGAAAAATGAATCTAAGGTCAAGTTTGCTTTATGCTTTAAGACTTGTCTTTCCTCCAAAACATGGACAGGTTAATACAAATGGAAGACGTTCACTTTTTGCTGCCATGTTATGCATTGGAATAAGTCTTGTGCCTTTAGTTGCAGTCCTTGTAATAAGTGATGGAATGATTGAAGGCATTACAGGAAGAATGATTTCACTTGGTTCAAATGATATTTGTGTTTCATTAAATGAATATGGCAGTGAATGTGATAGTGCTGAAAATTTATATGCAACTGCAGAACGTTTTAAAAATGTAAGTTCTAATATTACAGGTGCTTTTCCAGAAATACAGGGCTCAGCTTTGGCAAGTGCAAATGGAAGTAGAAGCGGTGCTACATTGCGCGGAATGCAAAAAGATATTTTTAAAACTAATGAAAGTTTTAAAACATTATTTAAAGTTATAGAAGGACAGACAGAATTTCAAAGTTCACGCAGTGCTGTTATTGGTCAAAAAATTGCACAAACTCTTAATCTTCATGCAGGTGATTCTTTTACTCTTATTTGTGTAGATTCGTCTTCAAATAATTTTGTGCCTAAAGTTTTATT
>CAZALL010000022.1:0-16553 GCA_964485955.1 uncultured Treponema sp.
AAAAATGCCAATAATTTCAATATGCACACTCCTGTTTTATAAAGAAAAGGTAAATAAAATTTTTCCGGTAAATTTAAACTTTTTTTTAACAAAAGAGATATTGCTTCCAAAACTCAGTGTAGAATTTGATTCTTCCTGCCATTTACTGTTTTTAGAAAAAGAAATTTCGTTTACAATTGTATTTTTTATGCATCCGTTAATTTTACTGTAAAAAGACCAGCTTTCTTCGCTTATTGAGGCTGAAAAAATTGCACTTGGACAAGTTGCCCAGATTTTTGTTTTAAAATATAAAGATGTATTTAAGTAAGATGTATCTTGTCCTGAATTTATTTTTATCTTAAAAGAAAGTGTATTCTGTTCTGTAGTTAATTTTAATTGAGTGCATATAATCTGGTCAATGTAATATTTTTCTTCAAAATGTAATGGTTCATTTAAATTAAGTTGATATAAAATTCCGCCGTAAAGAAATTTATTTTTTTTTAAAGTCCATTTTTTTTGGGGATTAAACTGTATTTGAAAAGGAGTCGTATCATATTTTGACTCTAGAGTAAAAAGATTTTGAGTAGAAAAGTTTATGTTAAGCCACAAAATCCAGTCTTTTAAAAAAAAGCAGTTTTGTGAGTTTATGCAAAATCCTGTGTGCTTGTAAAGTGGCTGGCCTGTAAAAATTAAAGACTGACTTGTATATAGAAAATTAAAAGAATCAGAATAAAATGCTTCAAGAGACAAAAGATTTTTTTTAGGAAAGAGGGGGCTTTTGCTTTTCCATTGTGATGATGTGCCTTCAAGAGTAAAAAGTGCAGCTGTCAAAGAAAAATCCCTTTTTTGCTCTTTAAAAATAAGTGATGCAAAGGCATTTTTGTTTTCTGTATAAGCAGTCTGTAAAGAAAGATATTTTTTTTTGTTAAAACTGTAATTTAACTGGCTGTAAAAAGAATTTTCTTTAGCAGAAAGGGAATTTGTTAAGTAGGCTTCAAGTCCTGTATTTAGTTTTGATTTTTGTCTTAAGGCATTTGAAGAAGAAAAAGAATTGTCTTTAAGTCGAGAAATACTTGCACTGTAGTTTACTTTGCCTGCCATAAAATTTAGTGACAGTGGAGAATCTTTTTTAGCAAGTTCTATCTGTCCGCCCCAGGAAGAAGAAATGATATTTTGACCTTCTTCAAAGACTTTATTTAATTGACCAATTTGTGTTTTTGGAAGACGGGCAGAATGAAAAAAACGTCCAAATGAAAACACTAATTCAGTGGAAAGTTCTTGCTTTAGGGAATTAAGATACAAATTTTTTTCCAGTCCGTATGACTGATCTTCGTCAGTGTAGAGTGGGATATAGTCTTGAGGAAAATAGTCTTTTACAGGAAAGTAAAAATTTGTTTTTTCTTGAATGCTTATGTATTTAAAAATATTATTTGTAAAAGAAAGAATTTTCTTACCTGCAATAATATTTAAGAAAATAAACATAATTAATTTCATTCTGCCCATGCATTAATATTCAAAAAAAATTATAAAAAAAATCACTTTTAATAAAAAAATACGGCTGATTGAAATATTTAATATTTCCTTCTATACTAGATAGACTTTTTTATGGAAAACGAAACAAATATACAATCACAGACAGAAAATATTAAAATTGATGAACTTCAGGAAGAAGATGAAAAAATTTCTTTTGCAGATCTTGGACTTGATGAAAAAACTTTAGCTGCTATTGAAAAAAAAGGTTTTGTAAATCCTTCTCCAATACAGGTGCTTGCAATTCCGCGCTTATTAAATGGAGAAGCAAATATTATTGCAAAGGCCAGAACTGGAACTGGAAAAACTGCTGCTTTTGGACTTCCTCTTGTACAAAAAATTTCAAATGCGTGTGACAGTGTAAAGGCAATTATACTTGAACCTACCCGCGAACTTGCAATGCAGACTGCAAGCGAGATGGCTTCTTTTACAACAGGTATTTATCCTCGTACTGCCGTTGTTTACGGTGGTGCTTCAATGGGTGCTCAAATTAGGGAACTTAAGAAAGGGGTTGAAATTGTTGTTGGTACTCCGGGACGTGTCCAGGATCTGATGGACAGAGGCATTCTTGACATTTCAAAGATTGATTATTTTATCCTTGATGAAGGGGATGAAATGCTTGATATGGGTTTTGTTGATGATATTGAAAAAATATTCTCCTGTGCACCGGAAAATTGCCGTGTGCTTTTATTTAGTGCAACAGTTCCTTCTCCAATTTTAAAAATCGCATCTAAGTTTATGGGTGAATACGAAATTATTGAAGAAGAAAATCATGAAGAAGCTCCTCTTTTAATTGAACAGAAATTTTCATGGGTTCGTGAAAGTGAAAAAATAGAAGCACTTGTCCGTTTAATAGATATTTCTCCTGACTTTTATGGACTGGTATTTACTCAGAAAAAAACAGATGCAGATTATGTATGCAAGGCATTGGACGAAAGAGGTTATGAAGTTGCAGCTTTGCATGGAGATATTCCTCAGGGACAGAGAGAAAAAATCTTATCACGCTTTAGGGCTAAAAAAACACGTATTCTTGTTGCAACTGATGTTGCTGCCCGTGGTATAGATATTGGTGGACTTACGCATGTTGTAAATTATGAACTTCCTTTTGACGGACCAACTTATGTTCATCGTATTGGTCGTACAGGACGTGCTGGATCTGAAGGTATGGCAGTAACATTTGTACGCCCTGAAGAAAGAAGGCGTTTGTCATATCTTCAGACTGCAATAAGAAAAAGTGCAAAAGGTCAAATGACTGAGGTAAAAGTTCCTTCTGTAGAAGAAGTTATTGAATCTAAAAAAACAAGACTTTTTGATGATGTAAAGAAAAAACTTTCTGCAGAAAAAATAAAATCTGAGGAAGAATCAATATTTGATACTCTTGCAGAACAATTGTGTCAAAATCAGAATGCACAGGATGTACTTTCTTCACTTCTTGAAGCAACATATGGAAGTCTTTTAAGCCGTAAACGTTATGGAAAAATAAATGCACTTACATTAAAGCAGGGACGTGAAGGCAGGGAACAAAGACGCTCATCCCGCAGTGAAGCAAAAGTTGCCCAGGGGCAGATGAGGCTTTACGTACAGTTAGGCTGGCATGACAGGGAAAATCCAAAGTCCATTGCTGAATTTTTTTCAAAACTGCTTCATATTCCAAACAGAATGGTTGACCGTATAGATATGGCAGATAAATTTTGTCTTTTAAATTTACCGGAAGAAGCTGCAAAGAGAGCTCTTGAATTAAGTGAAAAAGATAAAACTCTTCCGCATATGCATGAAGATACAAAAGTTTCGTATTCAGCTTCCAGAACTAAAAATTCTTTTGGACAAAAAAGAGAACGTTATGCTGTTGCAAAAAAAGATGGCGAAAAAAAATATTCTTCAGAAAAAAAGGCTTCTTCTTCAAAAGGAAAAGTACATGGTCGTGCAAATGTTCATACTCCTACAGAAAGAAACAGCCAGGCTTCTCTTTACAAAAAGAAGTCTAAGGCAACTGAATATTAATTTTATTTAGCACAGTAAGGTTCATAGGTTTTAAGCCAGCAGATAATTGGTTTTGTCCAGTCTTCTGCTTTTTTTCCCTGTTCTGAAAATTTTGTGTATGTAGAATGAATATGTTCAATAATTTTTTCCCGATCAGATTTTTTTATTGATGGGGCATTTAAAAAAAGATTATCAATAAAATTATGGGCATCTTCACTTGAAAAAAGTTCCGGAAATTTATATGTGATCATATATAAGGCAGCAGGAATACAGTTTACGGAATGCTGTTTTATGTAAAGAACTGTTTCAGAAATTGCAAGTGCCTGATTGTAAAAATCTTTATTCCACATATCTTTTTCTTCTTTAGTAAAATTTTCTCTTTCAAAAATCATTCTGTACCAGGCGTAAGTTAAACTGACAATTGCAATGTGAAGGCTTGGAACACAGCAATAGTGCGGATCACTTCTGTGAATTAGGCGGAATAATTTATCATCGTTGTAATCAGGTCTGTTTGTTGTTGTAAGGCATTGTTTGTAAACTTCGGCAGCCCCTTTGTATGTAAGTCTTATGTATATTAAAAATTCTCTAACTAAAGGTACACTGTTCCACATTCCAAATCTTTTAGAAAGCATTGAAAGAGGTGCTATCCACATTTTTATAAACTGCATGTAAAGACCTACACGTTGTGGTTCAAATGGAACTTTTGTGTCCAGCTCGTGATCAACATGTTTAATAGGAATTTTTGTTAAATTGAATTTTCTAAAAAACTGTAAAAGAAAAAAATCATGAATTATAACGTGAAGCAGTTTTATTGAAGTTCCAATAATTGAAAATCTGCTGAATGCTGTGAAAATTGCTCTTGTTACAGAAAAAGACATGGTTTTTCTGCCACTTACTTTTTTGATTCTCTTTTCGCTGGCGGCTTTTACCCTTCCGCATCTGTATGGATATTTTAAATCTTTATTTTTCATTTTTCAAACACCTTTTTTGCAACTGCAACTGACTGCATTGCATCTTTTGTATAATAATCAGCATTAATTTTTTTTGCATAATCTTCGGTAAGAACAGCTCCTCCTACCATGATTTTACATTGCCTTTTATTTTCTTTAAGTGCTTGGTGAAGTTCTTTTATTGTATTTTCCATGCTGTCAACTGTTGTTGTCATAAGGGCGCTAAGACCTACAAGTTTGATATTTTCTTTTAGGACAATATCAATGATTTTTTGTGAAGGAACATTTTTTCCTAAATCAATTACAGTATAGCCGTAGTTTTCAAGCATTGAACATACAATGTTTTTTCCAATGTCGTGAATGTCCCCGTAAACTGTAGCCATTACAATTGTACCTTTACTTTCCTGTTTTTGTCCGCTTGCGGCAAGATGTTTTTTTATTTCTGCAAACGAAGATGCAACTGTATCTGCACTTAAAAGCAGCTGCGGTAAGAATTTTTTTCCGCTTTCAAAATCTTTTCCAACATTGTCCAAGGCAGGAACAATACATGTATCAATAATTTCGACAGCTGATTTTGTTTTTAGAAGTTCAACTGTTGTAGAGGCGGCCTTATCTTTAAATCCGTTTTCAATTATATAAATCAGTGATGAAGATGCATCATCTTTTGAAGATAAAGCTGTATTTTCTTTTTGAGTTAGAATATTTGTACCTGGTAAAGAAACAGTCTGTACTGAACTTGTGCCAGTATATTTTTCTATATATGAAAGACAGTTTTTATCATATCCTGCAAGTGCTCTGTAACTGTCAAAACTTTGTGTCATCGCGGCATTGTTTGGATTTATGATACAAGCTGTAAGTCCTGCATGGAGAGCGGCCTGTAAGAAAAAAGAATTTATAAGTTCACGTCGGGGAAGTCCAAAAGAAATGTTTGAAACTCCAAGAATAAAACCTAAACCTTTTGTCTTATGTTTTTCATTTAAAAGATTAATAGCCTTAACTGTTTCAAGAGCTGTTTTTTGTTCAGAACTTACAGTGAGCGTAAGAGTGTCAATAAAAATATTTCTTTCTTTAATACCATATTTTGCAGCTTCATTTATAATTTTTTCTGCAATTTTAACACGGTCTTCTGCTAAAGGCGGAATTCCGTTTTCATCAAGTGTAAGACCAACTACAGCACCACCATATTTTTTTATAAGCGGAAAAATTTTATCCATTACTTCCTGCTTTCCGTTTACGCTGTTTACTAAAGCCTTGCCGTTATAATATCTTAATGCTTTTTCAATTGTTGCACAGTCACTTGAGTCAATTTGAAGAGGCGTATTGAATGTAGACTGAATTGTAGAAATTGCAGTAAACATCATCTGTTTTTCATCTATACCAGGAAGACCAACATTTACGTCAAGAATATGAGCTCCGCCTTCAATCTGACTTGAAGCTTCTTCTATAAAAAACTGTGTGTCTTTGTTAAGCAAAGCTTCTTTTACTTTCTTTTTTCCAGTTGGATTTATTCTTTCGCCAATTATGACAGGACCATATTGACCACCGGAAAGAATTGTTTTATTAAAAGAACAGACTGCAGAATAATTTTTTTGACTTTCAGTTTCTTTATGAACTTCAATATTTTTACATGCTTCCTTCATTTTTTTTATGTGTGAAGGATTTGTACCGCAGCAACCGCCAAGCATTGTAAAGCCTAAGTTTTTTATTTTAATAACTGCCTGTGCAAATTCTTCTGGACTTGAAGGAAAAGTCGTCTTACCTTCAATAACAAGAGGCAGACCTGCATTTGGCTGTGCTAAAAGAGGAATACTTGAATAAGTTGAAAATTGTTTTGCAAGTTCAATGTCTTCTTCAAGAGAACCGCCACAGTTAAATCCTATTGCGCAAACACCAAGGGCTTCAAGATAAGTAGTACATGTTAAAACGTCTGCACCTGTTAGGGTTCTTAAGTTTGGCTGAAACGTCATAGAAACAACAACTGGCAGACAGGTATTTTCTTTGATTGCAAGAACAGCAGCTTTTACTTCATAAAGATCACTCATTGTTTCAAGAAGTGCAAAGTCGGCTCCGCTTTTTTCTGCAGCAATGGCACATTCTTTATAGGAGTTGTATGCTTCATCAAAAGTTAAATCTCCTAAAGGTTTTAAAAGTTTTCCAATCTGACCGCTGTCCCAGGCTGTAAAATGTTTTTTATCTGTGTGATTTTTTTCGTAAAGTAAAATTGCTTTTTTTGCAAGTTCAATGGATTTTTTTATGTATTCAGCAGCTGTATAATCTGATTGACAACATTTAAAAGTATTTGCACCAAAAGAATTTGCTGTAATAATATCAGCCCCAGCTTCAAGATACATACGGTGAATGTTGAGAATAAGTTCTTCATCAAGAAAATTTAAATCTTCAGGAAGATTGTATTTTGTTGTGCACATGGACTGAATTAAAGTTCCCATGCCACCATCAAAATAAACTGTTTTTCCTTTTTGCTTTTGTTCTTGAATAAAATTTATAAAATTATTTTTCACCACTATAACCTAAAAAAAATTATTTGTTTACAGCTTCAACTATGTTGTCTATGTTTTTAAGAATGCTTTCTGCAACCCATGGTTTATTCATCGTATAAATATGAATGCCCTTTATTCCGTTTGAAATAAGATCTATTATCTGATCTGTTGCATATGCAATTCCTGCCTGCTTCATAGCTTCTTCATCATTGTAAAATTTATCGCAGATAGATAAAAGTTTCTGAGGAACAAATGCATTTGAAAGTCTAATCATTTTATTTACCTGAGATGCATTTGTAATGGGCATAATGCCTGCAATTACCGGAACATGAATGCCTTTTGACTGTAAGCGGTACATGTAGGAGTAAAGCATGTTGTTATCAAAAAACATCTGTGTTGTAAGAAAGTCTACTCCTGCATCAACTTTAAATTTTGTATTTTCAATATCATCTTCCCTGTTTGCACTTTCTGGGTGACCTTCAGGGTAACATGCTCCGCCTACACAAAAATTTTCCTGCTTAAGAATTTTTACTAAGTCGCTTGCATGTTCAAGTCCTGGAATTACAGCTTCTTCTTTTGTAAGTCCCTGGGGAATGTCTCCTCGAAGGGCAAGAACATTTTCAATTCCACGTTCTTTCATGTTTTTAATTTCTTTGCGAATATTATCCTGTGAACTTCCAATGCAGGTAAGGTGTGCAAGAGCATTTGTGCCAGAAGAATTAATTTTTACTGCAAGGTCTGTTGTATTTCCTTGTGTTGAACCGCCTGCACCATAAGTAATAGACATAAAATCTGGTTTAAGTGAACTTAATTTTTCTGCAGTTTCAATTACGGAAGAAAGATTATCCTGTTTTTTTGGAGGAAATATTTCAAAAGATAAAGTAACTTTTTTAGTATCTAAAATCTGCTTAATTTTCATGAGCCGATTATAAGTTATTTGTGCTGATGTTTCAATTAAGGGAACAGTTTAAAATTGTAATTTTATTTGTCAGATTAGCTGGCTGGATTTTTCAATTTCATCTAGGTGCTGCATTTTTGCGTTATCAATTTTTACAAGTATGTTTTTTTCATGAGTTGGAAGAACAAGTCCTTTAGGTCCGTTTTTTGCTCTTCTTAGATATTTTACCTGCGTGTAGTATAGATCAGCCTGACCGTTTTTTCTTGCTTTTGAGTGGTATACTGCAAGGTTTCCAGCATAGAGCATAATTTCAAGAGGAACAGTTTTTCCAGAGCGGGCTTTTACAAATACATAGCCTCCGGCATAATCTCTTGTGTGCATCCACAAGTCGCTTCCTTTTACCGTATGGCGTAAGAGATCATCGTTTTCACTAGCTGTGCGACCTACAATTATTGTCCATCCATCAACTTCGTAGTGTAAACCGGCATGAGGTTTTGTATCTTTTTGTTTTGGCCGGGTGTCTTTTCTTAATAACTGTTCAAGTTTTAAAACATTTGTTTCTTCAAGCATTGCCTTGTATTCGGCTTCTAAGGCTATAAGACTTTTTTTAGAAAGTTCTATGTCATGTTCAAGAGACTGTCTTCCGCTTAAAGATTTTTTGTACTGTTCATAATAAATGGCAGCGTTTTCCTGTGGATTTAATTTTGAATCAAGTTTTATGTGAACAGGAGAGTTTGTGTCGTAGTCAATACAATCTAAAGCAGAATTTTTTATATCTGAAGAAAAAGCAAGTATGAGATCTCCTGTGTGTTTAAGTTTTTCTGCACTTGAAAATGAATCTAATTTTTCTTCAAGTTTTTTTAGTGCAAGAGACATACGGCTGTGTTTTTGATTGTACCATTTTTCTGCCTGACTAAGTAAATTTTCTCTGGAAAGGGCAGAAGCATGTTCGCTATAAAAGTCATCAATAAACTGGTTAAACGAAATACTTGTGTTATATTGCCTTACAGGAAATTTTTTTAATGAAGCATTTTTTTCTTCTTCAGTTAAATTTTTTTCTTCTGTAAAAAAAGTTCCGCCTGTAACTTCACCTTTTGCAGGACGACGGAACATACAGTCAAGAATTTTATTTTGTGAATCAGTTACAATTATGTTTGCAGCCCCAGACCATAGACGCACATACAAAAAAAGATTTTCTTCTCCATTTTTTAAAAGAGAAAATTTTACTATGCGTTCAAGACCAAGCTGTTTTGCTTCAATAATTTTTGAGCCCTTGATTCTGGATTTTAAAAATTCATTAAAGCGAAGAGGCTTTGTATTTTTTGGAATTTTTTTTCTTACTTCATTTAATCTACATCCTGAAGAAGAAGTGCATATAAGAAGTGTATGAGATTCACCATTTTTAAAAAGTCGAAATGCAATGGTGTCAAAGCCCGGTTGAACAATTTCTTGGATAAAAGAACCCTTAATTCCGTTTTCACCAAAGGTAGCATTAAGTTCACTGAGAATTAAATTTATTTCATTGCAGTTAAGTGACATTTTGTTTTAAATATTTGCCTTAGCAACGCTGTCCTGGAGGGCTACAAATTTCTGATGTTCCTGCAGTGTTGCTTGGGTCTGTCTTAAAAGTCGCTGAGCCAGCATTTTGCTTAAGAAAATACCGTAGTGCGGATTTCGTCTGATAAGAGTAAGAAATGCAGTCTTTGGAATTTTAATAAGACGACAGTTTCCTACGGCAAGTACTGTTGCAGTGCGTCTGTCGTTAAGAAGAAAAGCCATCTCGCCAATAAACATATCGTTTGGTGTTAAAACTGTTGCAAGTTTTTTTCCTGAATAAACAGCATATCTTCCTGAAACAATAAAGAATAGATCGTTTGACATTTCATTTTCGCGACATACCACCTGTTTGTCTTTGTATTCAAGAGTTTCAAATGGTTCCATAATGCCAGGAACTGTGTTTACTTCATTGTTTCTGTTCTGGAATGAAAAACTTACTTCATTGCCTTTTTCGTTGTAGTGCAGGTCTTCAAACATATTGCGACTGATTGTAATTCCTCTTCCGTGCATACCGTCTCCGGCATCTTTATTTTCCATTGCACGCCAGTCAAAACCGTTACCATCATCCCTGATTGTAAGTGTAGATTTTTTCTTACCAATTATGTATGTAATGTGAATTCTTTTTTTTGCAACTTCAGGGTCTTTATTTTTTTCTTCAATAAGATGAATCATATCTTTTCCCTGCATCATCCACTGGGTTTTGTCTTCGTAACTGATATTAAGATTTCCGTGCTCAAGGGCATTTGTAAGTAATTCCATGAGTGTCATCTGAAGCTTAAAGCGGTCATCACCACTGATGCGGTTTGTGTTATAGAGATATGTTACTAAAAAATTTGTGTAGAAGCGGATATCCATAGGATCATTTCCGCATGTAAAAGAACCGTTTTCCTGACCGCCAATTAAGTCCTGCATTCCGCGGTTAAAAAGAAATTGCTGGTTTTGCCATAAAATTCTTAGTACTCTTGAAAAGTGCATTTGGAATTCTTTTACAGTTTGAATTGCAATCATATTGTTGTCTTTTAATTCTTCCAGTTCTGCAACCTGCTGGGCATTTTCACAGACTGCAATAGTTCCGCCGTAGTGAAGCCATGGGTCTCTGTTTATTTCGCCTAAGATTCTGCTTGAGTCAATATTTTTTGACGTGTAATCTAAGACTTTAATTTCCGGAAGTTCATAGTCAATATAGTTGATTATTTTTTCTGTATCGCTGAATGTATCTGCTTCAAAATATGCAGAATATTTTTGACATGCAGTTTTTACTGTTTCAATTACAAGTGGATTTGTTGATGCATTTAATATCTTTTTCATTGTGTAGTGAATGTAGCACAAATTTTATTTATTTTCTAGACACAGTAAAAAGGTACGATTGACAATTTTTTTCCTATAAGTACAATTCTTTTCATGATTAGTGCAAGTGGTTCAGAGATTATTATTAAAATTCTTGGGGATTATGGAATTGATATGGTAGCCGGAATCCCCGGTGGTTCAATTTTGCCTTTATATGATGAACTTGGAAAAAGTTTTATTAAGCATATTCTTGTCCGCCAGGAACAGGCAGCTGGTTTTATAGCTCAGGGAATTACTCGTTCTACAGGGCTTCCTGCAGTCTGTATGGCAACTTCAGGTCCTGGAGCAATGAATCTTCTTACCGCAATTGCAGATGCACGCTGTGATTCAGTTCCAATCATTGCCTTTACAGGTCAGGTAAATACTTCTTTAATCGGAACAGATGCATTTCAGGAAGCTGACACATTTGGTCTTTCTTTTCCGATTACAAAACACAGCATTATGGTTAAGAGTGCAAAGGAACTTTTAACTGCTGTACCGGAAGCTTTTGAAATTGCTTTAAGCGGAAGACCTGGTCCTGTTTTAATAGATGTACCTCGTGATGTTCAGCTTGAAAAAGTTGAATTTGACAGGTGGCCTGACATTAAATCTTACCGCACAAAAATACAGGCGGACTTTAGTAAAAAATATTTTTCTTCTAGGGAGGAATGTAATAAGGCTCTTGAGAAAGCTGCAGAAAAAATGCTTTGTGCAAAAAGGGCAGTATTTTATTTAGGCGGAGGATGTAATTCTTCTCAAGCATCATTGGCAATAAATACTCTTTTAAAAAAATACAATGCACTGGTTGTAGAAAGTTTAATGGGAATTGGTGCTGTTCCAAAAAGTTCTCCTGTAAATATGGGAATGGTTGGCATGCACGGTTCTTATGCTGCAAACAAAGCAATGCATGACGCTGATCTTGTAATTGCGTGTGGTGTTCGTTTTGACGACCGTGCAACAGGAGTAATTGCAAAGTTCTGTCCGAATGCAGATATTATTCATATTGATATTGATGCGGCTGAAATAAATAAAATTTTACCTGCTGCAGTTTCTGTTGTTGGAGACCTTGCAGATATAATTCCGCTTCTTACAAAAAAATATGAAGAGTGTGAAAAAACTTTTTCTCCTGCAAAAGAAAATGAAAAGGCCCGTAAAGAATGGAATGACAGTTTGATTGAAGAAAAAAAGAATTGTGATTCAGTTTTAATTGGAAGACCTTTGGATATAACTACAGTAAATCCCCGTGAGTTTATAAAGACTTTTGCTCAAAAAGCTCAGATGGCTGGAATAAAAGCAGATGACATTATAGTAACAACAGATGTAGGTCAGCATCAGATGTGGGCTGCCCAATATTATCCTGTAGAAAAAGCCAGACAGTTTTTAACAAGTGGTTCTCTTGGAACAATGGGCTTTGGTCTTCCTGCCGCAATAGGTGCTTCTTTAGCAAATAAAGATAAAAGAGTTGTATGTTTTTCCGGCGACGGAAGTATTTTAATGAATTGCCAGGAATTTGCAACCTTAGCAGAACATAATCTTAATGTAACTGTAGTTGTTTTTGTAAACGGAACTTTAGGCATGGTAAGACAGCAGCAGCACTTTATTTTTGAAGACAGGTTTTCTGCAAGTGTATTTAAGAAAAATCCAGATCTTACTGCTGTTGCTTCTGGTTTTGGAATTGATTCAATTGATGCCGACAAAGACAGTGAATGGTATAAAAAAGCATTTATACAAGGTCCTCATTTTGTAAAAGTAAGTGTTGATGAAAATGAAAATGTTCTTCCTTTTGTAAAAGCAGGACTTGCAAATATTGACGCTATAATGAACTAGGTTAAAAAAAATGAAAAAGGTTGACAGAGAAGCTGTAGGTCGAAAGACTTCGCTTCTTGGCATTTTTATAAATTTAATTCTGTTTGCTGCAAAATTTCTTTCGGGTTCAATAAGTTCCAGTATTGCCATTGTCGCTGACGGTTTTAATAATCTTTCTGACTCTCTAAGTTCTGTTGTTTCATTGATTGGATTTAAAGTTGCATCTAAAAAACCTGACAGGGAACATCCATATGGACATGGACGCATTGAATATATTTGTGCTCTTATAGTTGCATTTTTTATTTTTCTCACGGCTTTTACTTTTTTAAAAGATTCAATTGTAAAAATTATAAATCCTCAGGAATTAAAAGATAGTCTTATTCTTTACATTACAATTTTTATTTCAATTCTCTTAAAAATTTTTTTAGGAATTATAAATCGGGTGATGGGAAAAAAAATAAATTCTGTGTCATTAATGGCAACTTCCAGTGATGCATTTAATGATGTACTTGTAACTTTTTCTACCGCTGTTTCTATTGCAGTTTATTCAATTTGGAAAGTAAATATTGATGCTTTTATTGGAATTATCGTAAGTCTTTTGATTTTTAAATCTGGTCTTGATGTTTTAAAATCCAGTGTAAGTCCGCTTCTTGGAATGAAGGCTGATAAAAGTCTTGTTGAAGAAATTGAAAATACAGTACTTAAGGGAAAGTATGTTCTGGGAATTCATGATTTAATAGTTCATACTTACGGTCCTTCAAAAATTTTTGCTTCGGTTCATGTAGAAGTTCCCTCTGATTGTACTTTAATTGAAGTTCATGAAATTATGGATGAAATTGAAAATGATGTTAGAAAAAGACTTGGTGTTGAACTTACAATTCATTTTGATCCAGTTGAAACAGAGAGCAAAGAAGTTAATCTGATGAAAAGAAAAGTAAGCGAAGTTTTAAATAAAATCTGTCCTTCTCTAAAGTTTCATGAATTAAAACTAGTGCCAGGTAAAAAAAAGAAAACACTTATTTTTGATCTCTTATATTCTTTTGATTACAAAATAAAAGAAGATGAATTATTAAAAAAAATAAAAGATGAGTTAAAGAAAAGTACTTCATGTAATGTACTTATAAATCTTGACTATCCTTTAACTTAAATTTCTTTTACACCATCTCCGCTGTTGCAGGCAAAAAATCCTGCTTTGTAACCAACTGTCTTTGCGTATTCTTCCTGTACGTTTTCTATAAAAGACTGGGTATTTTCTTTTTTTACTAAGGCAATTGCACAGCCACCAAAACCTGCTCCAGTCATTCTTGCACCAAGACAGCCTTTTTGTTTTTGGGCACAAAATGCAAGTGTGTCAAGTTCAAGTCCTGTTACTTCATAGTCATTTTTTAAAGACAGATGTGACTGACATAAAAGTTTTCCTATTTTCTCAAGGTTATTTTCTTTTAGGGCTTCAACTGCATTTTTAACTCTTAAATTTTCTGTAATGCAGTGCCTTGTTCTTTTTATTAAATTTTCTTCTTTGAGAATTTTTTCTGCTTTAGTAAAATCTTCTTCTTTAAGTTCACACAGGTAATTGATCTTAAAACCTGCATCCTGTAAAAGTTTAAGGCTTCTTTCGCATTCACTGCGTCTTTCGTTGTATTTACTGTCCTGAAGACGGCGTACTTTGTTTGTGTTCATTACTACAAAATTGCAGTCTTTAAGATTTAATGGAATGTACTGGTAATTAAGATTATTGCAGTCTAATAAAATAGCAGTGTCTTTTTTTGCCATGGCGATTATAAACTGATCCATTATTCCGCATTGAACATTCATAAAATTGTGTTCACTCATCTGTCCAAGTTCTGCAATCTGCTGACATTCTATATTAAAATTAAAAAGAGTTTTTACGGCGTATGCAAAACCACATTCTAAGGCAGAAGAAGAAGATATACCGCCCCCTGCAGGAATGTTGCTTGCAATTAAACATTCAAATCCGCATTCAAAGATGTATTTTTTTTCTTTAAGCTGTTTTATGATTCCGTTTAAATAATTTGTGTAGTCATTTTCTTTTTTGTAGAAAAAATTGTCTTTAATGTCAAAAGTATATGTTCCAGGAAAACGGATGTCATTGTAAATAATTTTTGTGTCTTTTCGTTTTCTTATTGCAATAAAAAGATAGCGGTCTATGGCAGAAGGAAATACTTTTCCGCCATTGTAGTCTATGTGTTCTCCAATTATGTTTATGCGGGCAGGGGAAGAAAATATTCTTAGCTGACTGTCGTTTTGTCCATAGATTTTTATAAATTCAGTTAAAACTTCTTCTTTTGTAAATATATGGTTTGTAAGCGTGTTTTGCATCATAAAATTTCCCTGCCTTAAGAAGATTTTTATTAGTTGATAGTAATACTATCACCTCTTTTTTGCTAAGGCAAGGATTTTTTATTTTACTTCCAGTTGAATGTTACAAGACCGATTATGTAAATAGCAATAATGCAGACTGGAACAAACCAAGCATATATTATTTTCATCCAGTTTTTAACTTTAATGCCTTTACCTTCGTTAGCTTCTTTTACAAATGCATCCCATCCAGCTCCTTTTTTTGTACACCAGAAAAGTGCAAATACAAGTGAACCTAAGGGTAGAAGATTGTTGCTTACTATAAAATCCCAGAAGTCAAGCCAGGCACTTTCTTTTGCAAAGGGTTCAAACTTAAATACACTGTAACCTAAAGCTGTTGTAAGAGAGATTAAGAAAATACCAGTTCCGCAGATAAGACATCCCTTAGGTCTGGACCAGCCGGTAAGTTCTCTTACACATGCCAGGATGTTTTCGCAGACAGTTAGTTCTGTTGAGAATGCTGCAAAGATCATAAAAAGAAAAAATATGCTTCCCCAGATTCTGCCACCAGCCATGTTGTTAAAAACTGTAGTCATGGTGTTAAAGAGTAGGGAAGGACCTGCATCAACTGTCTGACCGTAAGCTGAACATGCCGGGAAAATAATTAATCCTGCTGTAATTGCAACAAAGGTATCCAGTATAATAATTTTAATACTTTCTCCCATAAGTGAATGTTCTTTTCCAATATAGCTTCCAAAAATTGCCATAGCACCAATACCAAGTGAAAGCGTAAAGAAAGCCTGGTTCATTGCAGAAACAATTGTGTTAAGGGTTATCTTTGAAAAATCCGGCAGAAGATAAAATTTAAGACCTTCTTTTGAACCAGGTAAGGTCATGCTTCTTACTGCAAGAACTGTCATAAGTACTAAAAGAAGAACCATCATTATCTTTGTAATTCTTTCAAGTCCGCTTTGCAGGTTTCGTGTTAAAATTGCAAAACATAAGGCAACAGAAATAAAAAGATAAAATACATTAATTTTTGGATTTGTAATCATGCTGCCAAAAGTTAATGACTGCGAGCGTCCGCCAATAAACGAAACAAAATAGTAGATAAACCAGCCAGTAACAACTGTATAAAAAGCCATAAGTGCAATATTCCCAAAAAGACAGATATAGCCGTGAATGTGCCACTTACTGCCAGGCTTTTCAAGTTTCTGATACATTTTTACAGGACTTGCCTGGGATGCACGACCTAAGGCAAATTCCATTGTTAAAGCAGGTAGTCCTAGAAGGGCAAGAAATAAAAGATAAATCAGAACAAAGGCAGCACCTCCATTCTGTCCAACCATCCAAGGAAATTTCCACACATTTCCACAACCAATTGCGCATCCAGCGCTTAGCAGAATAAAGCCTAATCTGCTACTTAATCTTTCTCTAGTCATTTTTACAGTTTATCAAAAATGTATATTTAATCCTAGAAAAATCTTGTTATAGAAAGAACTGATAGACATAAAAAAATAAGGCAGAATTTATAAATAAATTTATCGTTACTATTGACAGAAACATAAATAAAATATATGCTTCTATTTATAGAAACAATAATCATTCATGAAGTGAATTATTCATAAGCTGAATTATTTACAAAGTGAATAGATAAGGAAGGTAATTTATGGAAGACAAAAAAATCCCTTACAAAATCTATTTGGAAGA
>CAZALL010000023.1:0-16391 GCA_964485955.1 uncultured Treponema sp.
ATATTCAGTAAAAGAAACAGTAATGATGGGCTTTCCTAAGTTATATAAAATCAGTAAAGAAAAAGATGCAATTTATGAAAAGGCAGATTTTACTGAAGAAGATGGAATTCGTGCAAGCGAACTTGAAGCAGAATTTGGAGAACTTGGTGGTTATGAGTCGGACTATCAGATTGCTCAAATGCTTTCTGGTCTTGGACTTGAAGAAGAATACCATGATAAAAATATGGCAGATCTTGATGAAAGTCAGAAGGTTCGTGTTCTTTTAGCCCAGGCACTTTTTGGAAATCCAGATTACCTTATTCTTGATGAACCTACAAATGGTCTTGATCTTGAATCAATTGCATGGCTTGAAGATTTTTTAATTGAATTTGAAAACTGTGTAATTGTTGTTTCACATGACCGCCACTTTTTAAATGCAGTCTGCACTTACATTTGTGATATTGATTACGGAAAAATTACTCAGTTTACAGGTAACTATGACTTCTGGTATCAGATGAGTCAGATTCTTCAAAAACAGCAGAAGGATCAGCAGAAAAAGCGTGAAGATAAGATGGCAGACCTTAAGGCATTTATTCAGCGATTTGCAAGTAATGTTTCTAAAGCAGGTCAGGCCAGTTCTCGAAAAAAGGTTCTTGAAAAACTTGAACTTGAAGAACTTCCAGTTACAAGCAGAAAATTTCCTTATGTTGCCTTTAAACCAGAGAGGGAAATTGGTAACTTTGTTTTGACAACAAAAGATTTATGTTCTAAAGATGATGATGGCAGCGTTCTCCTTAATAAATTTTCAATTACAATTCATCCTGGAGAAAAAGTTGCATTTGTCGGAATGGAACATAATTCAATTACTTCATTTTTTGATATTATTTCAGAAACAAAAAAGGCAGATTCTGGCGAAGTAAACTGGGGGCAGACAACAAGTCATACTTATATGGGGCGTGATAATTCTTCATATTTTAATAATGAACTTAATATTACTGAATGGCTTAAACAGTATTCTCCGGACCAGGATGATGCTTATGTACGTGGATTTTTAGGACGTATGCTTTTTACAGGTGATGAAGGTCTTAAAAAAGTAAAGGTTCTTTCCGGTGGCGAAAAAGTTAGGTGTATGCTTTCCAAGATGATGCTGAGTGGAGCTAATGTTCTTATTCTGGATGATCCTACAAATCATCTTGACCTTGAAAGTATTGAAAGTCTTAACGAAGGCCTTGTTAAGTTTAGCGGTGTAGTTTTATTTTCAAGTCACGATCATGAGTTTATTTCTACAGTGGCAAACAGAATTATTGAAATTACTCCAAAAGGTATAATTGACCGTATGATGAATTTTGATGATTACTTAAAAGATGAACAGGTAAAGTCTTTGCGTAATGAATATTATGCAGGCTCTGATAAAAAAATAAGATTTTAGTTTTTAAATATGTGAGGATAAGATGTATAAACAGGTAAATCCAAAAGCTGACTTTCCTAAGCAGGAAGAAGAGGTCCTTAAATTCTGGAAGGATAATGACATTTTTAAGAAATCTGTATCTCAGCGTGAAGGTGCAGAAGAATTTGTATTTTATGATGGTCCTCCATTTGCAACTGGTCTTCCACATTTTGGTCATTTTATTCCGTCTACAATTAAAGATATTATTCCTCGTTATCAGACGATGAAGGGTAAAAAAGTTGAACGCCGTTTTGGATGGGACTGCCATGGTCTTCCAGTAGAAAATCTTATTGAAAAAGAACTGGGCATTAACTCCAAGCATGAAATAGAAGCATACGGAATTGATAAATTTAATGACAAATGTAAGGCTTCTGTTCTTAAATACACAAATGAATGGCGACAGACAATTACCCGTATGGGACGTTGGGTTGACTTTGATCATGACTACAAAACAATGAATCCTGATTATATGGAATCAATCTGGTGGGTAGCAAAATCTTTATGGGATAAAGGAATGATTTATGAAGGAAAGTATATTCTTCCTTATTGTCCACGCTGTTCTACAGTTCTTTCAACTCATGAATTAGCCCAGGGGTATAAAGAAAAACAGGATCCTGCCGTTACAATACGTTTTAAGATTACAAAGGCTCCGGATGCTTTTGATGATCCTGACATGACTAACGGAAAAACTTATTTTCTTGCATGGACAACAACACCATGGACCTTGCCTTCTAATTTAGGTCTTTGTATGGGACCTGATATTGAGTATGTAAAAATTCTTGATAAACAGTCCGGTGACTATTACATTCTTGCACTTTCACGTCTTGGTGCCTACTATAAAAATGAAAGTGACTACGAAATAATTTATAAGCGTCTGGGAAAAGATTTCATTGGTGCAAGATACGAACCGCTTTTTTCTTATTTTGAATATTTAAAAGATCCTGCAAAATGTACGGAAGAAACACATCAGCCATGTAAGGAAGGTGCATTCCGTTTATTTAACGCAGCATATGTTTCTACAGAAGATGGAACTGGTATTGTTCATATAGCCCCAGCCTTTGGTGAAGATGATAATAAAATTTTTGCCGGAAGCGGAATCCCTAATGTTGAACCAATTGATGCTGAATGTAAATTTACAAAAGAAGTTTCTGATTATGCAGGCCGTTTTGTAAAGGACTGTGATAAAGACATAATGGATCGTCTTAAAAAAGAAGGTAAACTGGTTAAAAGAGATACAGTTGTTCACCAGTATCCTCACTGCTGGCGCTGTGGTTCTCCACTTATTTACCGCGGTATTGGCTCGTGGTTCGTAAAAGTTGCAGATCAGCACGAGCGTCTTTTAAAGGCAAACAGTCAGATAAAGTGGCAGCCTGCTCACATTAAGGAAGGTCGATTTGGAAAGTGGCTTGCAGGAGCTAGAGACTGGGCTGTAAGTCGTAACCGTTACTGGGGAAACCCAATTCCTATCTGGAAGTGTGATGATCCTGAATGTAAAAATGTTCTTTGCGTAGGAAGCCGTCAGGAACTTAAGGATCTTTCTGGAGTTTATCCTGAAGATTTGCATAAGCAGTTTGTTGATAAAATTACAATACCATGTAAAAAATGCGGTGGAACAATGCATCGTATTCCTGAAGTATTTGACTGCTGGTTTGAATCGGGTTCAATGCCTTATGCACAACAGCATTATCCTTTTGAAAATAAAGAATATTTTGAAAGTCATTTCCCAGCAGATTTTATTTCTGAAGGGTTAGATCAGACTCGCGGATGGTTTTATACATTAACTGTTCTTGCAGCTCATCTTTTTGATAAGCCAGCCTTCCAAAATTGTATTGTAAACGGACTAGTACTTGCTTCTGACGGACGCAAAATGTCAAAGTCTTTGCGCAATTATACAGATCCTGTTGAGGCAATTAATAAGTTTGGTGCAGATGCACTTCGTCTTTTCTTAATTCATTCTGCTGTAGTTAAGGCAGATGACCTTCGTTATTCTGATGAAGGTGTACGTGATGTAATTAAGAGTATTATTCTTCCTTTGTGGAATTCATATTCATTCTTTGTTCAGTATGCAAATATTGACAAGGTTACATGTACAGGTCATGAATTTGATTCTAAATTACCACAGAATCCTTTGGACAGATGGCTTCTTTCAATTTCTCAAAAGATGATAAAAGATGTAAGTGATGCTTTGGACGACTATGATCTTTCTGCTGCAATTGATCCTCTTCTTGAATTTATTGATTCAATTAATAACTGGTATATTCGCCGTAACCGCCGCCGTTTCTGGAAGAGTGGAAATGACAGTGATAAACTTGAAGCTTATGGTGCACTTTATTATGCATTGAAAACTTTTACAAAGGTTGCAGCTCCTTTTATTCCTTTCCTTACAGAAGAAATGTGGCTTAATTTAAAAACAAGTGAAGATAAGGAATCTGTTCACTTAAATGACTATCCGCTTTATCAGGAAAAATTTCGTGATGAGGATCTCGAGTTTAAGATGTCAACAGTTCAGAAAGCTGTTTCAATGGGTCGTGCTTTACGTAATGAGTATAATCTTAAAAATCGTCAGCCGCTTGCAGAAGTTGCTTTAGTAACAAGAAATCCTGAAGAAAGAAAAGTTCTTGAAGCAATGCAGGAAACAATTCTTGAAGAACTTAATGTAAAGAAAGTAGTTTTCCATGACCGAGAAGATGAACTTGTTGAATACAAGGCAAAAGCAAACTTCCGTGTACTAGGTAAAGAGCTTGGTCAAAAGATGAAAGCTGCAGCAAATATAATTGCACAGTTTACTTCTGCTCAGATACAGGACATTCTTAATCTTAAGCCAGTATCTATCGAAGTTGAAGGTCAGAAAGTTGAACTTAATGCAGAAAAAATTATTGTTGAACGTATAGAAAAGCAGGATCTTAGAATTCTTAATGAAGGAACTCTTACAGTTGGTCTTGAAACAAAAATTAGTGATGAACTTAAAAAAGAAGGTTATGTTCGTGACCTTATCCGTGGAATTCAAAATCTTAGAAAAGAAAGTGGCTTTGAAATTACAGACAGAATTAATCTTTGTGTTGGAGGAGATTCTTCTCTTAAGGCAGCATTTGAAATGTTTAAAGATACCATTGCAGGTGAAACTCTTTCTTCAAACTGTCAGTGGAGTGAAAATCTTACAGGTACACAAATTGAAGCAGATGATGCAAAATGGATTTGCACTGTAAACAAGGCATAGGTATGTGGCAATGAAGTCTACAAATAGAATTGCAGTTTTATTTCTTTTTTCACTTCTGACTGCTTTTGGAATTATATGTGTTTCATGTAAATCGACTCCAGCTCAAGTTGAATTAGAAGAAGTAGATCCTCTTGCACTTCTTGACAGTAAGTCAAGTATTTATGTTGGTATACCTGTAAAAAAACATCTTGAGCTTACAGCAAATGTCTTGAGTTCACAGATATCATCTCTTTCTCAAAAAGATTCAAAAAAAATTGCTTCGTATATTGACGTACTTTATGCTGGAGTTGGAACTTTAAAAGACAGATCTCGACTTCAGTTTGCATGTCAGGGAGAGTATCCTGTAAATCTTTTGAAGAAATTTATGACTTCAAAAAATGGCTGGAATGTTCAAAATTATAAAGCTCTTTCTAGTGAAGAATGTTTAAAGCTTGGTTATCCAAACGAATTTGCAATTTATTCAAGAAGTGATTCTGATTTTGAACTTTCTTTTGCTTCTGATAAAATTCTCTGTGCTGCACAAAAGGTAGATCCGCTTCTCGAAGCATATTCAATAAGACCTCTTGCGGAAGAAAATGAAATTACCGCCTGGATCCAAAATCCACAGGAAGACATAATGTTTTATATAGTCAGACCTGGACAATATCTGCAGAATTTAATAGGTGCAAATCTTCCTGTAAGTTGTAAGGCAATTTATGGAAGGTTAATTTATTCTCCAGATAAAGAAAATCCTGATGTATATTCAAAAGAGTATGAACTTAATTTTAATATAGTTCTTGCAAACCCAAAAGCTTCCCGTGGAGTTATTAATGCTCTTTCCTTAAGTCTTGGCATGATGGGGGCAAAAGCAAAAATTGCAGAAGATGTATCTATAAATATTTATAATGTTACAGTTACAGAAAATCAGATTGCAGGACTCTTTACAAGAGAAAATTACAAACCAAAGCATTTTGTAATTGAAGATAAAGATTAATTTTTTTAGAGGAAATATATGAACAGTAGTGAAAAAATTATTTTAAAAGCAGAAGATTTAGATGGTTATTTAACACAGGAAGATCAGCAGGATCTTAAATGTCTTGAAGAAATGTATGAAAATAACCTTAAGGCTTTTGATCCTATTCAGATTGATAAAATTATAAAGAATTTTGATGAAATAGGACATAAAATGCAGGATATCTGTGCAAAACATCCTAATATTAAGGTTTATTCCTTTGAAACAGAAGAAGGTGCTCATGCAGAAGCAAGTAGGGTAATTTCAAAACTGCGCGACCTTAAAACTGACCATTCAGAATTTCTTTATTATACACAAAGAGCTTTTGAAATGCTTTTTCGCCTCGCATATACTGATGAGCATACAGATAAAAAAAGTCATATTGTCGTAAAAACTCCAGTCATGGAACCTGTACAGAATTATGCAGTTCATAAAATTCCAGATATTAATGATAAAATTGAAAATTCAGTTATGTGTGTAATGCTTCGTGGGGCTCTGCTTCCTAGTATGATTATGTCAAAAGAAATTGAAGAATATTCACAGTCTGGCTATGTAACACCGTTTGCTCTTTTTAAAATTAGCCGTGATGATAAAAGACAGGAAAATGATATGCAGTATATTCTGAATCTTAAAAACAGTTTCTTTAATCTCGAAGAACTTGATGGTAAAGATCTTATATTTGCAGATCCAATGAATGCAACAGGTGGTTCTCTTGTAACTGTTGTAAAATACTTACAGAGTCAGGGTGTAAAGCCAAAGAGTATAAAATTCTTTAATGTAATTTCTGCATTAAAAGGAAGTCTTCGCGTAACACGTGCCCTTGAAAATTGTACATGTTATACCCTGTGGATGGATCCTGTTCTTAATAAAAAAGCTTATATTATGCCAGGCTTGGGAGATGCTGGTGACAGACTTAATGGCTGTGATACTCATGAAAGTCCTAGAAATATCATTCAGCTTATTGCCGATTATGGAAGTCATATTACAGGTCTTTACAGAAGTCAGGTAAGAAAAATAGAACAGACAGTTTTAGGAATAATGTAAATTAATGAAAAAGATTTGCAGGACTTTATTATTTTTTTTCTTTTATATTCTTCAGTTTTTTTTGCTTTCCTGCGTTTCGGGGGAAGGACTTGCGGTTCCCGGAGAAAGTGCTATTAGACGCACAAATATTGCAGCAGAATATTATGCAATTGCAGAAGGTTATTATGGTTTAAAAAACTATGCAAAGGCAGCTGAATATTATGAAAAAGCAATGTTCTCAAAGGACTTGAGGCAGCAGTCTTATTATAAAATGGGACATTGTTATGCTCTTGCAAAAAACTGGACTAAAGCAGAAGAAGTCTATGCAAATCTTTACAAAAAAGATTTAGAAAACACAAACCTTATGGCATCCCTTGCTTATATTAAGGCAATGTCTGGAAAAACAAAAGAAGCCTGTAAATTATATGAGCAAATTTGTGAAAAAAATCCAGATGATTCAAGTTTTTTAGCAAATTATATAACGCTTCTTATTACAGAAGAAAATTATACTCTTGCAGAAGAAAAGCTAAATCTTCTTACAGAGAAATTCCCTGATGAAAGTGCAGGTGCGGAACTTAAGAAAAAATTAGATGAATTAAAACCAAAAACAGAAGGACAAACAAACCTTCAGGAAAATAAAGACGCTTCTGTTACAGAAACTGCGTTAGAAGAAAATAACAATGCTTCTGTTACAGAAACTGCTGACAATTAAATTACTTATCTTCGTTTTTAAGATATTCCCTGTATTTTTGTACATTTACTTTAAATGCAATTACAGGCGATGTAGGATTCTCTAAGGCATGAACTAAAGCCTGTTCAGCTTCTGCCCTAAATCTTTTTGGACTAACAAGACGCTGGCATCTTGAAGTAAGACCAATACCAATCTGACAATTTTGGAAGTGTTTTTGTAAAACTAGGTTGATGTCAGCATAAAGTTTGTTTGCGAGATTAATAGCATTTTCTGGATTTTCATTTAATAAAATCGCAAATATACCGTCATCTCCATCTTCAAAAATATAATCCCTTAATTTAAAAGTATCCAGAATTACAGAATTTATTTCTTTTGCACAATCAGATGTCTTTTCTAGATTTTTTACCCTTATGTTAAAAAGACTTAATCCTTCTTCATTTTCAGTTGATTTTTTTAATTCACGTGTAAGTCTTTCATCTAATTGAGAAGCAAGCATAAAAGGCGTTACAGTAGAAAATTTATTTTCTTCTGTAGAAACACTAAGCTTATTAAGCTCTTCCTGACTAAGAAGAGAAATCTCTTCCTGACTTTCTTTTTCTGTATTTGAGTTTTTGTCTATACATTCATCTGTAAAAGAAATATTGTCATGAGAAGTAATTATTGGTTCGGGGTTAAATGAAGTGTGCTCATTTTTATTATCAGAAAGTGGAGAGTGGTATTCTTCAAAAGAAATCGTATCTTCATTTTTTTTACTTTCTGTATTTTCTTCGGAAGAAAAATCTGTAAATGAAATATTGTTATCAATGTTTTCTGTAATTTTTTCTTCTGAAAATTCTGTCTGTGTTTTTTCGAGAGCATTTTTTATTTCTGACGGAACTGCTGAAATTATAATTAAATAAATTATTGAAGCAAGAGTTCCTGCAAGAATTAAAATAAATGCAATTTTTCCTTTGCTGTAAATTGAAGATGGAGAAAGTAAATATAAGGAAACTGTTAATGTCACATTGTTTGCATCAGGTGTGTGAAGTTCAGTTGCCATGGTTTTTAAAAGAACAGATGAGTTCTGAACTTTGTTATGTATTGGATAGTTGTAAAAAATAGTATTGTTGTAACTGACTTTTAAAAAAGCAATATTTGTATTTGAAAGAATCAGGGCATTTAATGACGATTTAAATTCTTTCGATGCAGGAGAATTAATTTGCAGTGAATTATTTATTTCTTTTGAAATTGATTCAAAGTTATTGTTAAAATTTGCTTTACCCTTGTTGTAGTCGATTGTTAGAAGAATTATGTAAGAAGTTGTTACAAGTACAAAAAAAGTACAGATAATAAAAGTAAAAATTTTTGTGTTTCTTTTGTCCATAAACTAATTATATCGTAGAGCATTATCGTGTGCAAGTTTAAGAAGTTCGTTAAAATTTAAATTTTTATTTTTATTTTTAAGCCATGAAATGTAAGGCAAAAGAGTATAAACAACTGGATTTTCTAATGTTAAAAATGAGATTTGTTTTTTATAATCATTAAAAAATTTTTTGTAATCAAAATTCTGCTTGTAATAGGAATATTGTATGGAATTTTTATTAGAGCATATAATTGTTTTATTTATAACTTTGCAATTATTTTTATTTAAAAATTCAAATAAATTAAGTTCATAATTTCTTAAAAGAACAGAAACTTTTTTTTCTTTAAGTTTTCCATAAAAAATAGATTCATTTTCATCATTTTTTAATTCTGTTCTGAACATAAGATTTGTAAAAAGACTTTCGATGTTATTAGTTCTGCATGATTTATTAAAAAACTCTCTGTCTAAATATGTTCCTTTTGCATAAGTTTTACCATTAGAGTAAGAAAAATCTGCACCATAGAGTTTTATTTTTTTAAAGCCACATTGTATTGCAAAATCAAGTGCAGAAATTGTAACTGTTCCTCCAGAAGAATTTATTTGAGGAAAAGAAAAATATTGTTCTGCAAAAATATTTAAGGGATGAGAAGAAGCAAAAAAATGAATCTTATGATTTCTTTTTGAAAGTAAGTTCACAGCTTCGTGACTGGCACATAAATCAAATAGAAAAAATGTATTTTCCTTATTTTTATCAAAAAATGGAGTGTCAATAAAATGAATTTTAGAAATTCCCTGTCCATCAATTGATATAACTACTTGAGGTGTTATATTGTATCTAAGAAGAAGGGGGTAAGCAGTATCTGTTGAAATTATAAAATATGATTCTTTTTGATTAATAATTTCTTTTATGCTTATATCAAGACTAGGACCTGCCGCAATTATTGCAGCTGTTTTTTCTAAGTCTGCATAAAAGTTACATTCTGTAAGATTTTTATTTTCATCTAGTGATTTTAAATTTAAAAAAATATTTCTCTGCCATATTTTTCCAAAATGACATTGAACACTATAATCATCGGCTATCTGTTTTAAAGTTTCTTCAATTTCATTTTTTATATTAACTAACGAATGTTCTTTTTCTAATTTCCAGGAAGTAAGTGGTAAAAAAGCAAAATTTCCATAAACAGACGGCAGGTAGTTTTCTAGTATCAGTTTTTTTATGTCTTTTGTGGTAGCAAAAATTATATTTTTCTGTGCCTTAAGTCGTTGAATGTTTTTAATGGAAAGGCAAAAATCCAAATCTTCGTTAGTATCTTCAAATGCAATTATTTTACATTCCGAATGTTTTTTTAAAAGACTTTCAATATGGTAGCCAGCTGCAATTCCTGCGATAACAAAAAAGTTTGTATCTTCTTGTATATTTGAAGCAAAATTTTCAGCTTCCCTAAGAGGATCATATTTTGAACAGGCGGGTTTATTATCTGCAAAAAGAGGAACGTCAAAACCATTTTTTGATTCAATTATTTTTGAATAAAGCATTAATTTTTTTCTCCACTGTAATTTCCAAATGCCCTTGAAATATCTTTATAGAAAAAAGTTATTCCTTTTTGTACATTTTGAAGTGCTTTTTTTTCACCTGGAGTATTTTTGCTTCTTTCATAAATTAACTGGTCTACAGGTACTGCATTTGAAAGCCATTCTGGGGAATAAATTTTTTTTTCAATAATATTTTTTAATTTTTTTATTTGTGTATCTTTATCAATTGTTATTTTACGTATATTTTTTTCATCGTTTTTATCGTTTTTATCGTTTTCATTTTCTTTAAGGATTTTATAATTTTTTTCTTCACTGACAAAAAAATCCCAGTTTACATCTTTTACATTATTAAGGTTATTTTTATATTTGTAATTGTCACTTAAACGATATACTGGATGATTAAAATCTGTAGTCTTAAACCATGAAGCATATATGTCTAAAGCTGTAGAAGAAAAAGTCGAAGGTGTAATTCTTGTTTCTTTTGTGTTCAGTCTAAAATCAAATTGTGAATTAAAGTTTTCAATTTCATTTGGCTGTGTATGACAAAATCCATCTGATGGAGCAAGATCAAGTCCTGTAATATAAACATTTTTATCAGTAAGAGAACAGGCAAGAAGGGCTGCAGTTCCAGATACAGTTCCGTTTCTAAATGCTTTAACGCTTTCAATTTTTATGTTCGTGATAAAGTCATGGGAAGGTCCGTCTCCATAATCTAAAGTAAGAATAGGATTTTTATTCATCACTCTTGCAAAAACAGCTGATTCTGCAGAAAGAGCTAGGGGAATGTTATAATTATTTTTTAAATAGAAGTTAAGATGCTCTTTAGCCCAAAATCCTCCATCTGTAGATATGCACAAATCTGGTATTATTTTATTGTAAAGCAAAGGGGATAAAGCAGAGCTTACAGCAATAAGGTAAAAAAAATCTCTGTATTTTTTTAAATATGGTATGCAGTTTTGTAAACTAGGACCGCTGGCACAAACTATTATGCATTTTGAAGTTCGCTTTACGGAATAAATATTTTTTGAAAAAAGAAAAAATCTTAATGTGTTTTTCATCCATCTTTTTGCAAAATATGTTCTTGTTGAAAGCACATTACGACTTTTGATTACTGCATTTTTTATTGCCACCCAGGATTTTTCATACATTTTAGGGAAGGCTTTTTGTCCTGGCTGCCAGGAAATAAATTGTGTAGAAACAAGACCTTCATCACCAAAAAAAGAATAAAGTTCTTCACTAAGATTTACTGAATCTGCATAAAAAATTTTGTCCCATAAGGCATTAGTTTTTTCAAATTCCTTTGAAAATCTAATGCAGCACAAAGTTGTTTCTGGAAAAATAATTCTCAAATATTTTGCACAGTAAGAAAGGGCAGGTCCTGTAACAAGAATTGCTCCAGGTGTAAAAGAAGTTGTAATTGAACTTGCAAATCGTTCTGCTTCTTTAGAAGGATTGTAGGAAGAATGAAGAAGCGTTCCGTTGTAAATACAGGTTGCTTCATTGTTTGCAGCTTTTTTAAATACAAGAGACATAATTAATTTACCTGCAGATATTTTTTTAAATTGTCAGCTGTTAAAGTAAAATCTAACAGTGAGCATGTTGCAGAAATATAATCGTGACATTCTTTTGTAAATATATTTTTTATAAAATTATAAAAATGATTTTTAAGGAATTCTTCATTATATTTTTCTTCCGTAAAAACAATAATTGAATATACAAAATCTTCATTTTTTATAAAGATATTTTGATCTGAAAATTTATGCAGAATTTCAGTAAGTTCTTCCTCAATGGTAGAAAAAATTACAGGTACTAAATTCTGAACAGGAAATTTTGCTGTTTCTATAAGTTTTTGTGTAGCGTCTTTTAAATTAGTTTTGTAAAGATATTTATTTTTATTGTTCATTAAGGAAATCTTTTTTAAATTTTCAGTTTCATTATTTTTAAATCTTTCAAAAAGTTGAAGTTTATCTTTTATATTTTCATCAAGAAGTGGATTAATATTTTCGTTTTCATATTCTGCACAAAAAAATACAATTGATTTATTTTCAATATTTGTAGTTCTGTAAAAGTGAATTGCCTTTATACTTTGTCTTATATCTTTATTAAAAAACTGATAAAAATCATTGAGATTATTATTGTGTAAAGAAAAAGTAAACCATTTATTTTCTAAAGGAATGCTGCCTGTCCAGAAAGATTTTGTTGAAAGTGAAAGCATAACGGACTTAAAATCAATTCCGTATGCTTTTGTAAGAATAAAAACGTTTTCTGTACAAGTAAAAAGCCCCGCATGAAAATAATTGTTTGAAATACATAAGGCACTGAATGTATTACTTTCAATGCCTGTATTTTCCTGAGGAGTGTTTTGTGCTTTAGAAAGAAGTCCCATCAGGAAAGTCCAAGTTCATTAAAGAGTTTTTTATATGTTTCAAATTGTTCTGACTGAGCAAATTCTGTAATTTTATCTTCCGGGAGATTTTCAAGGAGCTGATCCATATACGAAAGAACAGACTTTATTTCTTCTTTCATTCCTGCAGGAATTGAAGAATCATCGCTATTTTTTGTTTCTTCAGATGTTTTTGTTTCTTCAGAAGCAGGAGATTTGGCAACAGGTGCAGAACTTGTATTCCAATTATCAAATACCTGTTCTACTGGCTCACTGTTTTCTTCATCATCATCGTCTGTTTCTTCTGCATTTTGCGACTTGTCTTCTTCAAGATAAGAAAGTTTGTCATCAGTAAGTGCTTCAGGTTCGTCTTCTTTAAATATATCAATTGGTTTTGAAATATTATCAGCAGGAAGAATTTCAACTTCTGGAACAGAAATATCTTCATTATTATTTTCAGCTTCTTCGGTTAAAGGAATTTTTTCTTCTTCTGCTGGAGTAAGATCAGATATTTCTTCTGTTGAAGGATCTTCATTTTCACTTGATGAAGTAAAATCTGCATTTGTAAGAATATTATTAAGTTCATCTCCGCTAAGGGCTATAGTGTCATCATCATCAAGACCACTAAAGAATCCATTCTGGTCATCGGTATCTTCTGTTTTTTCAGGAGTAGAAGTAATACCGTTTGCCTTCATGTTTGCAAGATCTGATTTAAGACCAGATATTTCTGTTTTTAAACTGTTAAGTTCACCTACAATCTGTTTTAATATATTTTCAGATTCACTTGAATTTGTTTCTGCTACTTTTGGTTCCTCATCGAGTACATCATCTGGCAGTGTATCTGCAATAACATGAGTGTCTTCTATTTCTTCAATGATTGAACTTTTTGGTGCAAAGTTATTATCTGCAATTTCAAGTGGTTCATCAAGTTCTTCAGAAATTTCTTCCTCTGAGATAATATTTTTATCATCTGAATTTTCTTCAAGTTCTGGTAATTCTGCAGGAATATCTTCATTATTAAGAGAATTATCTTCTGTAAATACAGAATCTTCCATTTCCGGAATGATAGTTGCATCTTTGTCAATTAAAGTTGCATCTTCTTCAAAATGTTCGTCTGTAATTCCAAGGGAAGCTGTTTCTTCTTCAAAACTGTCTGGAATAGTATCAGAAATTTCTTCATCCGTTAGTGGACTTTCAAAAATATTGTCTGTATTAAAATCTTCTATTTCTTCAACTTGAACTTCTGGTGTTTCTTCAGTAATGTTTTCTTCTTTATTTATTGATTCTTCAAAAACGGGTACTTCTTCTTCTGATTTTTCAGTTTCGGCAAGAGGTACTGTTTCTTCAAAGACAGGTATATTTTCCTGCATTCCTGTGTTTTCTACAATATCAGCAGTTTTTTCTTCAGCACCAATTGAAGTTGTCTGACCATTTTCATCTTCAACGGAATTCATAAGTGCATCAACATCAAAGTCATCATCTGGGGCAGAAAAGTTTGAAGGATTTGCACCTTGGTTTGCATCAAGAGAAACTGAGTGATCTTCACTGTCACTTGTTAAGTCAATATTATCATCATCTTCTTCTGCAATTCTTGTGTCTTCTTCTGATGCTTGTGAAAAAGTTTTATCATCTTCTTCGTCAACTGTCATATTGTAGTCGACTGTTTCTTTGTGTGCTTCTTTTGTTTCTCCACCTGGAAGAATAGGATTAACGTCGTTATCATCAAGTCCAAATTCGTTAATGTCAATAAATTCTTCGCCTTCTTTAAGATCATTTTCATGGCGTTCTTCTTTTTCTTCGCTCATGTCATCAAAAATGTCTTCAAAATCTGCTGTATCTTCAGCAATTGATTCTTCTTTTTTTTCTTCTACAGCTTCTTCTTCGACATCATCATCCTGAGCTTCAATTACTGGCATTGAATCATCAAATTCAAGGTCTATATCCATAGGGTCTTCGTCTGCGATTTCTTCAGCTTTAGGTTCTGCAGGAGCTGCGTCAAATGAAATTCCGTCCATAAAATCATCAAGCGAAATTTCTCCATCGTTTGATGATGGTGAAGGTGAATTTGAAGAATCAGAAGGTGTATCAAAGAAGTCATCAAGTGAAAGTTCTCCGTCTGCAAGGGAAGAAGGATCAAAATCTGATGTTGAAGTATTTTTTTCTTCTGTAGCAGGTGTAGGCTCTTTAGTTTTAACAGATTCTTCTGTTTTAGGGGAAAATGCTTCATTAGGATCTGAAAATCCGTCTGTTATAAAACTGTCTAAATCTACTTCTTCTTCAGAAGTAAGGGATGCGTCTATATTTGGAGTTGAGGCGTCTTCTGTATCTGTAGGAGCATCAAGAAATGAAAAATCTGGCATGGAAGAATCCTTGTCTGCCTCCGGTGGATTTTTTACCCATACTCCGTATTGATCAAGTTCGTTCTTGTTGTTGTCGCTCATATATATAATCCCCTTACAATATAATCTTACTCTTTAATTTTCGGCAAAATATTATAAATTCATCACTTTTTTTATTTATAGGAACTTAAAAAAACTTACTCTAGTATATCATAGCTTTTTTATTCAGGAAATAGAAAAATATTCCGATATGTAATTATAATGACACGTTTTAGATTACTTTTAGCTTCTGCGGCCGGTGTTTTTTTCTATGTATTGATTTCTTTTACAGCAGGAAGAGACGGTTTATGGGCTTTTGAACAGATGAAAACTCAGCGAAGATTAGTCAGCTCAAGAACTGTTGCACTCAAGTCAATAAATGATGAACTTACTCTTGAACAGATTGCTCTTGAAAAGGATATGGATGTAATTGCATCTTATGCCAGAAAATTAGGTTATGTAAAAGAAGGTGAAAAACTTATAAAAGTTTCAGGATTGGGAATTCAGCAGAAAGGTCTTTATGACCCTGGTAAAGTGCTTAAAGTAGAAAATGTACGTTATATAAGTGAATGGATTTGTAAACTAACAGGTATTGTATTTTTTGTACTTGTATATATAATTTTTTTGCTTGCGGATTATCGAAAAGAAAGTCAGAAAATAAATAAGAGGCAAAATCAAAATCAAAAGAAAGCTTGTAAACAGAATTCTTTTGAAACAGAAAATGTCCCTCTTTATGAATTTACCGGCAAGTAAGGAAAATATGGCTTTAATAATAAAAAAAAATGATGTTGATTCAGCTGAAAAAACAGCACAATATCTTAATGAAGGAAAAATTACAATAATTCCGACTGATACTGTTTATGGATTTTCAGGAATTGTAGATCTTTCATCCAATAAAAATATTTATAAAACAGATTCTCTTATCAGGTCAATAAAGGGGCGTGAAGAAAATAAACCTTTAATTCAGCTTATTTCTTCTGTAAATGAAATTGAAAAATATGCTGATGAAGAAATGCCTTTGCAATTAAAAAAATACTGGCCTGGAGCATTGACTGTAATTTTAAAATGCAAAAATGAACTTTTTTGTAATAATTATAATACAATTGCCTTTAGATGCCCCGGTGATTTGTGGTTAAGGCAGGTTATAAGTTTTTGTGATGCACCGGTTTTTTCTACAAGTGTAAATAAAAGTGGCTGTCCTGTTTTAGATAATATTCCTGCGATTGTAAAAGAGTTTTCTTCGCAAGTAAGTTTGATTGTTGATGACGGAGAAAGAAAAAAATCCATACCATCAACACTTGTAAAAATTGAAGACGGAAAAATTGTTGTTTTAAGACAGGGTGCTGTAAAAATAAATTGAAAAATTACAAAAATTATTTTTTTATCCATTCGACATTGTAAGTTCCT
>CAZALL010000024.1:0-16102 GCA_964485955.1 uncultured Treponema sp.
TTCAATGCCTATTATGCGTATTCTTGTAAGTGGCAATCGTTCTGTGGATGATATTAAAAAAATTGCAGAAGACCAGATTACAGATGTACTTGAACAGGCAGACGGTGTTGGTGAAGCAACAGTAAATGGCGGTAGAACAGCCCAGGTAAATGTTGAACTTTCACAAAACCGCCTCGAATCTTATAATCTTACAGTTACTCAGGTAGTAGCTGCCCTTGCCAAACAGAATCTTGAACTTGGCGGCGGTAAACTTAATGAAGGAACAAGAGATTATGTAGTCCGCACAACGGGTGAATATACTTCAATAGATGAAATTAATTCAACTGTAATTACAACAAAAAATGGTTACGACGTAAAATTAAGTGATGTCGGAAATGCCTACATGGGTTATGGTGATCAGACAAGAGAAGCTTATATTAACGGAGAACCGGGTGTATATGTTTCAATTACAAAACAGTCTGATGCAAACAGTGTAAGTGTTGCAGACAATGTTTATAAAAAAATTGATGAACTTGAAAAAATTCTTCCGTCTGACATTTCATTAAAAATAATTAGTGATGATACAACTTCTATTCGTGAAACAATTGATACTCTTATTTCTTCATGTATAGAAGGACTTTTACTTGCAGTTCTTGTACTTTTTGTTTTCTTACAGAACTTTAAGTCTACAATTATAATTGCAATTTCAATTCCTCTGTCAATGATAATAACTCTTTTTGCAATGAGTATTACCGGCATTACATTGAACATGATGACACTTACAGGTCTTATCTTGGGTGTAGGTATGGTCGTCGATGCGTCAATTGTAATGATTGACAATATATATTCTTACCGGCAGAGGGGGGCGCGTCCAAAAATTGCGGCTATTTTAGGTTCGCAGGAAATGCTCATGTCTGTAGTTTCCGGTAACCTCACGACAATCTGTGTATTTATTCCATTTCTTTTCTATATTAAAGATTTAGGAATGATGGGACAGATGTTTAAGGGAATTATTTTTACAATTGTAATTGCCCTTGTTGCTTCTCTTTTAGTTGCAGTATTCCTTGTTCCTGTATTGAGTGGTAAATTTCTTCCGCTTTCAAACAGACAGGAAAAACCAGTTAAAAATAAATTCTTAAAATGGCTCTATGGTATTTTCCAGGGTTCTCTTGACTGGCTTACAAAAGTTTATTCAAAGTGTCTTAAGGCTGCCTTAAATAACAGACTTGTTACTATAGTTGTTGCAACATGTATTTTAATTTCTGCCATTGGACTTATTCCTACCATGCAGGTAAACATGATGCCAAGTGGTGAAAATGATTCAGTTACAATGACTTTAACAATGCCTATTGGTACTCCGCTTGAAGAAACAAAAAAAGTCCTTCTCGACTTCCAGCAGTATGTATTTGATGAAATTAAAGGTTATGAATATGTAACAACGACAGCTGGTTCGTCTGGTGGAAGAGGTTCAACTGCATCTTATAAAGGAAATATTGAAATTACAATCGGAGACGGAAAAGATGCTGATGATGAAAACGCAATCAAAAAGAAGCTTCGCTCTCACTTTGCAGAATATCCTGGAGCAACATTTGCATTTGGTTCAGGTTTTAGACAGAGCATGATGGGTAATGATATTGACATTGCAATCCGTTCTAGCGATCTTGATGCAGCACTTTCTGTAGCAAACCAGGTTTCAAAAGTTATTTCAACAATTTCTGACTGTGCAGAACCAAGTGTTGATACAGAAGAAGGTCTTCCTCAGGTTGAAGTAAAAATTGACCGTGAAAGAGCATATGCCTTTGGTGTAGATGTATCTTCAATTGCAAACGAAATTTATTATGCTGTTGACGGAAAAACTGCTACAACTTACCGCAAAGACGGAGATGACTACGATGTTGTAGTAAAATACCGCCCTGAAGATGCCCATACTCTTGAAGACCTTGAGTCAATTTATGTAAACGGAATTTCTGTTGCAAATTTTGCCAGCGTTGAAAAAGGTTTAGGACCTGTAACAATCAGCCGCGAAAACAGACAGCGTATTGTTCACGTTACAACAGATATTTTGACTACAAAAAATGCAAACGTTGTTGAAGATGAAATTAAGGAAGGAATAGCAAATTCATTTATTATTCCAGATAACGTAAGCGTAAGTTATGAAGGTTCATGGCAGGACACAAATGAGCAGATGGCTCTTTACATGAAGATTATTCTTATGGCAATTATACTGGTATTTGGTGTAATGGCTGCAACTTACGAAAGTTTTAAGGCACCTATAATAAACATGTTTACAATTCCGTTTATGATTATTGGTGTAATTTATATCTACAAATTAACAGGCCAGGCAATTTCAATCATGTCTATGGTCGGAATGATTATGCTTGTAGGTATTGTAGTAAACAACGGTATTATTCTTGTTGACTATACAAATCTTTTGATTGCCCGCGGAATGCCTCTTATGGAAGCCTGTTATGAAGCTGGAAGAAGCCGTCTGCGTCCTGTACTTTCTACAACACTTACGACAATTCTTGGTATGCTTCCAATGGCTGTAACTTCTGAAGGGCAGGCAAGTCTTGTTCAACCGATTGCAGTTGCTGTTTTAGGTGGTCTTCTTTCAAGTACACTTGTAACGCTTTTGCTTATTCCAGTTCTTTATTCCCTTATAATGAAGAAACGTCCAAAAAAAACTAAGGCACCAACAGAGCATAATGAGATAGCACCAACTTCATTAATTGAAAGTAAAAATGGAAATGGCAAAAAAATGCACAGTGAAACAAAAATGCATACGGAGGAAGAAAAATGAGTGCAGAAGTAAGGGCAGAAATTATTGCAAATCAGTCTGTTCAGGAAGATATTATAGAAGCACTTGATGGCCTTATAGAAAAATTTGAATATACAATACTTCCTGTAGTTCATGGAAAAGGTCTTTCTTCTAGTAAACTTGGAGATACTGTCTGGCCTGAACAGAATTTTATTTTATTTTCATATACTACAAAGGAAATTGCAAAAAAAATAAAAGAAGCTGTTGCTAATGTTTATAAAAAATTTCCTAACGAAGGAATTGTACTTTACTTTACCCCAGTAGTAGAAATTTAAGGAGGCATGATAAAAATTACGTACATGTAATTTTTATCACTGCTATTTTCCAAACTTTGTTTGAAAAATAGCTTATCTAGCACCTCCTGTGCTACCACTAACGCGGAGTTTATAAGGAGAATAAAATGGATTTTCTTGAATTAAGTCGTAAACGTTATTCAGTAAGAAAATTTTCTGAGCAACCTGTGGAAGATGAAAAGCTTGCAAAAATACTGGAAGCTGGTCGTTTGGCACCAACTGCAAAGAACAGTCAGTCACAAATAATTTACATTCTTAAGTCAAAGGAAGCATTGGAAAAAATAAATGAAGCAACGCCTATGGCTTATCATGCACCGCTTGTGCTTATGGTATGTTACGATAAAAATTTAAGTTACGTAAATACAATAGATCAGCATTATAAAAATTATAATGGCGGTGAAACAGATGCTGCAATTGTTACAACTCAAATGATGATGCAGGCAACTGAATTAGGACTTGGAACACTCTGGGCAAGAGGTTATGACAGCCAGAAGATAATAGATGCATTTAATCTTCCGGCAAATCATGAACTGGTGTGTTTACTGGATATTGGTTATCCTGCAGGTGACAGTAAGCCGAGTGACCGCCACTTTTTAAGAAAACCATTGTCAGAAACTACAGTTACTTTCTGATGTCTTCAATAATTTTTTCAATTTCGGCAATGTACATTGTATGGAAGTCATCTTTTTTATAATTTGACTTGCATACAAGTTCATTGGTAAAGCAGTCTGGGTTAAATTCCTGGGCATAAATCTTACGGCAGAACATTACAAGGCGAGCTTCTTTAATGTAAGCCATTCCGTTTTGATAACTTACACTTACTTTTGCAGGACGGTACTTGTCACCATCACGGCCAGAGTGCTGTCCCATATAGGTAAGTGCGTTTTTATATTTGTTTACGTCAAGAAAACTTAATGTAAAAGTATCTGTTTCGTCTAAAATTTCTTTTGTATAGCGACTTGGGCGTACGTAAATTGTACATACATTTTTATTCCATAGCTGTCCAAAACTTCCCCAGCTTACAGTCATTGAATTTGTGCGTCCGTATTTAATTTGACCGTCTGGAATGTATTCTGCATTGCAAGCAGTAAGAAGGGCAGTGTCTTTTCCAATTAATTTAAAAATATTGTCTGTCATTGCTTCAGGGCGAATTGTCTTTAACATAAGTACCTCACAAAATTTATAAGCGTGAGTATAGCACATTGTTTTTTTTCTTACAAAGGAAAAGTTGCTGCTGTAGAAAAATTGCTTTTTTAATATCTTTTCATCTTGACATTTCTTGTTATTTTGTCATAATAAAAACTGTTTTTATCCAGGAGGAATTTATATGAAATCAACTGTTAAACTTGAAGACTACACTTTCCCGTCTTTATTAAAATATTCATGCAGAAAATATGCAAAAAAAAATGCCCTCTCAACTGTAGACGGAATACCTGTAAAATATTGTGAACTTGAAAAGAAAGCTGAATATGTAAGCAAGATTCTTGCAATTCACGGTTTTAGCCAGGGGGATAGGGCAGCAATTTACAGTATTGGACGGCCTCAGTGGGGAATTACTTATTTTGGAATTGTAAATTACGGAATGATTGCAGTTCCTCTTTTAACTGATTTTTCTGCTACAGAAGTAGAAAATTTTTTAAGTCACTGTGACTGCAAGGTTATTTTTATTGACATAAAACTTTATGATAAAATCCGTGAACTTGATTCAAAACTTCCGCCGGTGATTATAAATATAGAAGATTTTTCTGTTTTACGCGGTGAAGTTTTTAGTAATGAAAAAATAAATGCAGTTAAACTCCCTGAGTATGAAGTTAAAGAAGATGATACTGCTTCAATTATTTATACTTCAGGAACTACAGGACGTTCAAAAGGTGTTGAACTTAGTCACAAAAATCTTATCTGGTCGGCAGTAAGTGGAAGAAGTGTTTTTAAACTTAATTCTAGAGACCGCTGTTTGTCATTTTTACCTCTGTCGCATGTGTATGAATTTACTGTAGGTTTTACCTTTCAGCTTTTACAGGGAGCATGTGTTTATTATTTAGGAAAAGCTCCTACTGTTTCAAGTCTGCTTCCTGCATTTAAAAAAATTAAGCCAACTAATGTTGAATCTGTTCCCATGATTATTGAAAAAATTTATAAGCATAAAATTTTGCCGCAATTAAAAAAGCCTTTTATTGAAAACTTAAATAAAAATTTTTTTGGCCGAAAAATTGTAAATAAAATAATTCACAGGGAACTTATGAAAAGTTTTGGCGGAAAGTTAAAATTTTTTGGTATCGGTGGGGCTAAACTTGATTTAACAGTTGAAAAATTTTTAAAAGAAGTAAAATTTCCTTATGCAATAGGCTATGGTCTTACAGAAACAAGTCCTCTTATTGCCGCCGCAAATCCTAAGCAGACAAAAATTGGTTCTGTTGGTCCACTTATTCCAGGGGTTGAAGTTAAACTTATAAATGTAAAAGCAGAAACTGGTGTAGGCGAAATTGCAGTTAAAGGTCCAAATGTAATGAAGGGTTACTATAAGTCTGAAGAATTAACAAAGGGCGTTTTTACAAGAAAAGAAGATGACTGCGGAGAAGGTTGGTTTAAAACCGGAGATTTAGCAAGTCTTGAAGGTAAATATCTTATGCTCAAGGGTAGATGTAAAAATATGATTTTATCTTCTTCTGGCGAAAACATTTATCCTGAAGACATAGAGTTTGTAATTAATTCACATCCTCTTGTAAATGAATCACTTGTAGTAGAAGACGATGGTGCTTTAGTTGCTTACATAGCATTGGAAAATGAAAAAACAAATTTTGCCCAGATTGTAAAAGATGTACATGATTTTGTAAATAAAAAACTAAAGGCAACTTCAAGAATTAATCGCATTAAAGTTGTATCAGTTTTTGAAAAGAGTGCCACTCAAAAAATAAAGCGTTATTTATATAATAGTGCAATGATTGCTCCTCATTTACTTTTTGAATAAAGAAACAATTTTAATCTTGACGCTCCCTTATAAAATACGTAAATTCAAGAGTATTGTATATCATTTGATTTTGGGTAACAATTACGCTTTAGGAGTTTTATATGAAAAAAATTAAAGGAACTATTGTACTTTTTTCTGTATTTTTTATGTCTGTGCTTTTTAGCGGATGTAATTACAATGCCATTGTCGAAGAAGGAGAGGCTGTTGACGCTCAATGGGCTAATGTAGAAAACCGCTATCAGGAAAGAAATGACCTTATTCCAAATCTTGTGGCAACTGTAAAAGGTTATGCAAAACAGGAAAGTGAAGTTTATACTCAGGTTGCCGAAGCTCGTTCAAAGGCTGGCGGTGTAGTAAATATCAATGCAAGTGATTCAGCTTCAATGAAAGAATTTCAGAAAGTACAAAGTGAAGTTTCTTCAAGTTTACAGCGTCTTATTGCAGTAAGTGAATCTTACCCTGAACTTAAGTCTGATCAGAATTTCCGTGATCTTCAGAATCAGCTTGAAGGAATTGAAAACCGTATTGCTACAGAAAGAAAACGCTATAATGATGCAGTTAGGACTTATAATTCGCATATAAAAAAGTTTCCTATAAATCTTTTTGCATCTAAATTTGGATTTGAAGCAAAATCTTATTTCCAGGCAGATGAAGGTGCTTCTAAGGCTCCAACAGTTTCTTTTGACTAGGTGTGCTGATGAATAAAAAATCTGTACTAAAAAAACTTTTACTTGACGAAGCTGCATTTGACGAAATTAAAAGTGCCGTTAAAAATGCAGAAAAAAAGACCAGCGGTGAAATAGCACTTGCTCTTGCCTGTGAAAGTTCAACTTATGCTTTTTGGGAACTGCGTGCTGCAGTTTTTACAGGTGTGCTTCTTTTGGCATGTCTTTTTCCTATGGCTTCACAGATTTATGCCTGGCTTGGAAGTCTTTTCTGGGGCGTAAAGCCCTGGTACTTGGCTGCATTTTTTGTAATTGTAATTGCACTTGTAATTTTAATTTTATATTTTGCCTATAATATTCCTTTTGTAGATTCTTTTATTGTTCCTGAAAAAGCAAAATCTGAAGCTGTTAACAGCAGGGCTTTGAGATATTTTGCAGAAAGTGGCGTTTACTGTACAAAATCTCATTGTGGAGTTTTAATTTACGTTTCTTATTTTGAAAAGCGCGTCAGAATTATTGCAGACAAGGGAATTAATGAAAAAATCTCTTCTGATTTATGGGATTTAATTGCAGACGAAATGACTGATTTATTAAAGTGTCATAAGGGAAAAGAAGCATTTTTAAGTGCTGTAAACCGATGTGGCGAACTTCTTGCAGAGTATTTTCCGGCAGATGAAAATAACTGTGATGAACTAGAAAATGGACTTTGTGTTCTGGAGGAGAGCAGATGGCTTTAAAAGAAAATAAAAAAAGTTCTACTTTTGGACTTTTAATTTTTCTTCTTTTTTTTATAGGCATCCCTGTTTTATTAACTAACCTTGCAAGTCGTTCATCAAAAAAAACTTCTGTAGTGCAAGAAGAAGAGTCTGTAGAAATACAGGAAAGTGATAGTAATTCTTTAGATGATGAAATTTTAACTGAAGAAATTGCAAGTAAAGAAATTAATACTGGCAGTGGCTTGGAAAATAATACTGGCAGCGATCTGGAAAACAAAATAAATATTGATTCATCTTATAACGAAATGTCGGCTTTATATTCTGCCGGACAAAATTATTCTAAAGACAAAGAAGACTGCTGGGTTTTAAAAGGTCCTGTAATGGATACTGCCTATATTTTAAGTGAAAATGAATTTAATGAACTTCGTAATTATCTGCTTAATTTAAGTGATAAGACAGGTATACAGATTGTTGTTTTAACTGTACAAAGTCTTGATGGTGAATCAATTGAATCTTACAGTATGCGTCATGCAGAAAAATGGCAGTTAGGTCAAAAAGGTGTAGACAACGGAGTTCTTTTAACTGTTTCGATGGAAGAACATGAACTTAGAATTGAAACAGGATATGGCAGTGAAGGTACTTTAACAGATCTTTTGTGCGGAAGAATAATTGATTATGTACTTGTTCCCGCATTTAAAGAAGGTAAATATGGCGAAGGTATTATAAGTGCTGTAAAAAATATGACTGGAATTTTAACAAAAAATGAAGAATTAGTGACACTTCCTTCTCCTTCAGATTCTTCTGCATCTTCTGTTTTTGGGCTTTGTATATTTTTAGCATTTTTCTTTTTCTTCTGGCTTATGCCTCTTTTAATGTCAATAATTATGTCTGTTTTTCCAGATTCAAAATTGGGGTCATGGCTTAGAAAAACATTTAAGGTTTCTTCCGTAAGAACTGGTAGTTACGGAGGTTTTTCAGGTAGTCATTCATCTTCATATAGAAATTCTTCTTCAAGGTCTTTTGGAGGAGGAGGCGGTTCTTTTGGAGGTGGCGGTTCTTCAGGACGCTGGTAAGGTAAAAATAAAAAGTGTATTGTAAAAAGGTCTTTTTTAAGGTAAATTCTTTTTATGGCATATGAAGTTACTGCGACCAGACGCAGACCGCAAAAATTTAGTGATTTAATTGGACAGGAATTTGTTGCAGAAACATTAAAAAATTCCATTCAGTCTGGAAAAATAGCACACGCTTATCTTTTTACTGGACCTCGTGGTTGTGGAAAAACAAGTACTGCCAGAATTATGGCAAAGGCTCTTAACTGCGAAAAAGGTCCTACTGTAGAACCATGTGGTCAATGTGCTGCCTGCCGTGAAATTGCAAAAGGTTCATCTCTTGATGTAATAGAAATAGACGGTGCCTCAAATACGGGTGTAGATAACATCAGACAGATTAAGGATGAAGTACTTTTCCCTCCTAACAGTTGCCGTTATAAAATTTATATAATCGATGAAGTTCATATGATTACAACACAGGCTTTTAATGCTTTACTTAAAACCATTGAAGAGCCTCCTCCATACGCAATTTTTATTTTTGCAACTACAGAACTGCAGAAAGTTCCGGCTACAATTAAATCAAGATGCCAGCAGTTTAACTTTCGCCTTGTGCCTGTAGAAAAAGTTAAAGAACAGTTAGCACTTGCAGCCCAGGAAAGCGGTATTAAAGCTGATGACGAAGCACTTTACTGGATTGCCAGAGAGTCAACTGGTTCCATGCGTGACAGTTATACTCTTTTTGATCAGATTGCAGCTTTTTCTGACGGTGAAATGACTTATGACAAAATCCGTGACAAACTGGGACTTGTTGGAGTTGACCGTTTAAATGAACTTTTTGAATTCTGCGTTGATTCTGACAGAACAAATGCTTTACTAAAGTTAGATGAATATTTACAGAATGGTGTAAGTATTGAACAGTTTATAATGAACTGTAGCGACTATTTAAGAAGTATTCTTTTGATTAAAAGTGGAGTTACAAAAGAAGCTCTTTTAGGGCAGGCAAAAGAACGCTACTCACAGAAAGTTTTACAGTCATGGAATAATATTCAGGTAGAGAGGGCAGAAAGTATTTTTCTTCAGCTTTACAGAGATATTCGCTACTCTCTAAGTCCGCGATATGAACTTGAACTTGCCTTAAGTCGTCTTTGCTGGCTTAAAGAATATGTTTCTCCGGCAGAAGTAAAACGTGCAGTTGATTTGGTAAGACCTTTGCTTGTAAATACAAAAACTGCTTCTGTGTCACAAAATTGTAGTCCAAGAGAAAGCTCTGATAATAATCTGGATAAATCTTCTGTAAATCAGACTCTTACTCCTAAAAGTCAAGTTGTGCACTCATCTTCTGAGTCAAACTCTCATGTTTCTTCTTATAAGCCACATTTTTCGGCACTAGATGAAGTAACAAATAATTCTTCTGGAGAAGAAAGTCACCCTTTTTATAAGGGCGGAGCTGTACCGCCTTTAGTAAATACAGCCTCTGTTGATTCTTACAGTGATAATGATTTTGATGCAGAAGACGGTACATATTCACCAGATGATTCTTCAGATGTTTTGGAAGACAGTTCTTTTGTAAGTGATGAAGAATTAAAAAATATTGCAGATTCCGTACAGGAAAAAGAGAGTCGCGAAGAAAATATTTTTGGTACACAGGAAAATATAGAAAATCTTGATGAATGTTCAAAACTTCGCCTTGAACTTATAAAGCACTTTTCTGTAAGCGAAACAATGTGTGCGGCTGCTTTAACAAAAACTAAAAACTGGAAAAAAGATGCGGACTGCATAACTGCTTTTACAGATTCAGAATTTGAAAAAATGCAGATTTCAAAATATGTAAAACAAATTGTACAGGAACTTGAAAAAAAGTTTGGCTGTAACATTAAATTTGAAGTAAAAACAGAAAATAAAACGGTAAGTTCAGAGCAAAAAGAACTTCCGCAGGAAATAAAATTTTTAAGGGATACGTTCAGAGGTACGGTAATTTCCGGTGCTTAACTGAATACAGGTAGGATATATGAATCCATTTGAAATGTTTAAAAATCTTGGCAACATGAAGGAGCAGCTTTCAAAGGCACAAAGTGAACTTTCACAGTTAACAGTAACTGGTTCTTCCGGTGGTAACATGGTAAACGTAACTGTAAACGGCAAATTTGAAATGGTATCAATTAAACTTGATCCAATTTGCGTTGATAACAGGGATGTTCCTATGCTTGAAGATTTAATTATTGCGGCTCACCGTGATGCTGTAAGTAAAATGCAGGAAGAAATTAAAAATAAATTAGGTCCAATGGTTTCTGGAATGAATATTCCGGGTATGGCATAATGAATGCCCTTGATGAATTGACGGACAGTTTTTCAAGACTGCCAGGCATTGGAAAAAAAAGTGCATCCCGCATTGCAAATCATCTTTTAAAAGCAGATAAATATTTTTTGGAAAGATTTGCAAATCAGCTTTTGACTCTGCAGGAAAAAATAAAGCCTTGTTCAATTTGTGGTGCATGGACAGAAAATGATCCTTGTCCTGTCTGCAGTGACATAAGTCGTGATCGCAGTGTAATTTGTGTAGTTGAACAGCCACAGGATGTTTCTACAATAGAAAATTCTCATCAGTATCACGGACTCTTTCATGTTTTAGGCGGAGTAATTTCTCCAATAAATGGAATTGGGCCTGACAAGCTTGGTATTTCAAAATTAGTTAACCGGGTAAAAAATCAAAATATAAAAGAAGTAATAATTGCCACAAATCCAACAGTCGAAGGAGATACAACTGCACTTTTTATACAGCAGTCTCTTTCTAGTGCAGACTGTACTTTAACACGCCTTGCCAGTGGACTTCCCGTAGGCGGCGACCTTGAATATGCAGACTCTTATACTCTTGAGCGAAGTTTTAGCGGTCGCTTTAAAATGTAAGAATCAAATTATCTAATTTATTAAATATTTTTTACTAAATAACGTTAGGAATATTAATATCTGTTTTTTGCAGGTAAAGATATTTTAGCGGGTGCAGATCTAAGGCGTTTGGCTGCCAGCCTCCTACTTTTTTTAAGTTAATGATATTTAAACTTACAGGATGACTGATTGGTAAAATCATTCCCTGATCTAAAAGAAGTTGTTCTGCCTGAGATAAAAGCTGGTAGTGTTTTGTAGAATTTTCTGCAAAAGCTGCCTGTGTTAAATATGAATCATATATTTCGTTATTAAAACCTGATTCGTTAAAAGAAGAGGAGCCTCTAAAAAGTTCAAGAAAGGCTATAGGGTCGGCAAAGTCTCCTATCCATGAGTATGTAAATAAATCAGCTTTCCAACCTTTGATTGAAGAAACATATCTTGTCGAAGGAGTTTTTTGAATTATAAGTTCAACATTTAGTTCCTCCCAGGCATCTTTTAAAAGTTTTGCCTGCTGTTTTGTATATTCTGAATCTGGAATGGCAAATATAAGCGGAAGTATTTCATTCTGAGGAATACCAAGTTTTTTTCTTGCATCAGCCATAAGTTCTTTTGCATAATCCATGTCTGTTTCGTTAATTGGAGTAACAGCAGGGTAGCCGTAAAGTGGATAAATAAAAGTTTCTGCTTTTACAAGATATCCGTCTCTTAATTTTTCCCAAGGTACTGCATACAAAAGGGCATTTCTCATGTCTGCATCGTCCCAAGGTTTGTTTTGAATTTTAAAGAAAAAGTACTGGGTTGCAAATTCTGCCTGTACCTGAACAGATTGCTGGTTATATATTTTCTGAATATTTGATTCGCTTATAATCCAGTCTGCATCGCCTTCATTAAAAGAATATGAATTAGTGTCTGCATCTGCACTTTCTGTAAAGATAAAACCTGGTGTGTAAACTTCATCAGCTTTGCGGTAATTTTGATTTTTTGCAAGTTCAATTGTGTCGTCTGTAAAAGATTTTAAAACGTATGCTCCGCTGTATACATTGTTTTCAAAATTTACTGCAGAAAAAGCATAATGACATAAAATTTTTGGAAGATGTTCAGTTGGCTGAGTTAAATAAACTGTAAGAGTGTAGTCATCGCGGGCTTCAATCCTTACATCTTTTATATCACCCTTACCAGTTCTAAAATCACCTGCTCCCTGAATGCAGTCTAACATAGAAGAAAAAGATGCTCTTTTATTTGCAAGTAAAGCAAGCCAGCTTTCTTTAAAAACCTGGGCATTTATTTTTGTTCCGTCACTAAATGTTGCGTCTTTTACTAAAGTAAATGTCCATCTTTTTTTATCGCGTGAAACTTTATAAGTCTGGCAAAGTGCATATTGTGGTTCAAGAGTTGCGGGATTGTATTCAAAAAGTCCTTCATAAAGTCCGTTTAAAACTTGCATCTCGTTTGAATAACAGGCAGTATGCGGATTTAAGTCAAAATCGTGTACTGGAACAATTACTTTTATTATTCTCTGTTCACTTTCTAAGGGCTTAAATTTTTCTTCTGAATTATTATCAATTGTATTTTGGGCATATAAAGTAAATGTGCTAAGCAAAAAAATTGATGTTAAAGCAAAAATATTTTTTTTTAAAAGTTTCATTCTGTAATCCCCAACTTTTTCATCTGTTCCTGTTCTTCAATGTATGAAGTATATTCACTGCGTCTTTGATTTGCCTTGATAAGGGTATTTTTTACAGCCGTAAGCTCCATTTTTATGCCTTTAACTTTGGATTTGTTTTCTATAGCGGTTGCTTCCTTAAAAAATAAATCCAATGCAGAAAGAAGAAGCATAAGTCTGTTATTTTCCGAAAGTTGTTTACTTAAAAAATCAAGAATTACGTCATCTTTAAGTGAAGATATTTTTACCCAGCCTGGAGTTTTTCTAACTGCAAAAGATGCATACTGCCTTGAGCGCTTTGTAAGTGAATCAATAAATTCATTATAGTGAATGCGTTCACGTTTTTGAGTTTCAGTTGTACGGTCAATTATTACAACATCATAATCTACTGCCGGTTCTTTTAAGCCAAATGTATGACGTAAAAATTTTGCAATTTTATCAAATATGGAATTATGTTCACTTTCCAAAAGTTCATGATTGTCTTTTATTTTCTGAATTATTGCATCGTAATATTCAAAGAGAGTGCCTATTGTTCTTACGGCTTCCATAAGAGTTTCGTGATTGTCAATGACTACTTCTTTTTTCTTTTTTGTTTCGACAACAATTTGTAGTGATTCAAGAAGTTTTTTTTGTAAATCTGTTTTATTTGGAGAAAGTTCTTCCCTTATAATTTCATCAATGAGATCACTGTAGTAAGGCTTTTTGCCCATCATCGAAGGGAAAGCTCGTTTTATTTCTGTAGAAAGGGCGGTTGCTGTCTGACTTGCACGTGTTCTGTCAAAAGAAGGATTGCATAAAATATTTTTTCTTATATCCCGTTTATATACTTCACGGTGAAAAGTTGCTAGTCCTCTTAAGGCCTGAGTTATTTCCTGCAGAGCCTTGTTTGTTTTTGAAACTGAATCATTTATAAGACTTAAAGAAAGAGGGTCTGCAGAACTTTTTGCCATCGAAACTGCATAAGCTAAAGCACGGGTATTTGGCTTTGGCGAATTTAATGAAAGTGAATTCCATGCAAAGGCATTGTTTAAATTGTCCAAACGTGAAATTGTTTCAAGATCTATATTTTCAACAGAAAATTTAAAATAATTACAGACAAAATCTACCATTGTTTCGTAAGAACTTAATCTTGCTCCAAGAACAACAGAGCGTTCATTGTCTGTAAAATCAGAATCCGGTGGACTTACTATTTCTGAAATTTTAGTATCGTGTTTGTATGGATCAGGAGTTATGAGGGATTTTTTTTCCAGTACACCAATAAGATTGTTAAGGCAGGTAAGATGAAGACGATAATTATCCTGTACTTTTTGCAGTACGGTTGAATTATACCATGCTGTGCGTTCTTCAATAGCTTTAAATAACTGTTCCTCAAAGGATAACTTGATCTCTTCTTGACTCATAACTAGTAGTATTATGCACCATTTTTACTAAATTGTGAATACACGTACATTATTCACTTAGGGCTAATCTTAAACAAAGCTGTATGACACTGTCATTTAACCCTCTGCCTTTTATAAGTGAAGTAAGCGGTAAATAATATTTAAAATCAAGACCAGCCCTCCAACCGTTTGGAAGAAGAGCAGAATAACTTAAAGCAATTTGAGGGTAAATCCATCTTGCATAAGACCATAAATATTTATTGATTAAATTAAGATCTTCTCCAGCACTGCCACTGCTTCCTTCATCATCTGTTGAAACCCCAGATGATAGAAAATTTATTTTTGGAATTAAGCCTAAGCCTCCACCTGCCCGCAATGTATGTTTTCCAAAATTAAAAGAGGCAACAAAAGGTAAGTCTAAGGCAATATTTATGCTTGTACTTGTGCGGTTTTCAACTTCGCTAGGAAGAGCTGCCTGTAATGATTCATCCCATAAATAATAGTTTGAATAAAATGAAATTCTTGTGTCTAAATAGAAATTGTTTTTTATTTTAAATGAATATCCACCGCCTACAGAAAAAAGAACTGGTGTATAAGATTTTTGTTCTGTAGAAATAACTGTACATAAGCCGCCTGTTAAAAAAAAGTTTTTTCTAAAAGACTGGGCAAATGTAAGAGGAGCTTCATTGTAGTAAGAATAATCTTTTGAATAAACAAAAATTGGTAGTGTAAAAAGTAAAACTGCAGACAGCACTAATTTTATTTTTCTTGAAAAAAAATTCATTTTAACTCCTGTAAAAAAAATCGCATTTGAAGCAATAGATTTTATTTTTCTTTTGGCAGTGCATTTAAAATATCAGATAGATTGACTGTTAAAAATCCAGCCCTTCCGCATTTATAAAAATCACTTTCTTCCCAGGCAATATACATAATATTTTCTGTAATAAAAAAATCTGTATATACATAAGAAGCAGGAAGCTTTGGCAGTCTGAATGCAATTGTATTTTCATCTGCAATTATATGCATAAAAGTTGTTCCGTCTTCAAAAACTACAGTATTGTATCCGGCAGTTTCATTTACTGAACCACATGCATTTACAGGACTGTCAGCATTGCCCGGATGATAGTAACTTATAGGTGATGTTCCAGAATTATCCCGCCATGAAACATAATATGGAAAAGAAGAAGGTATGTGTTTTACAAGTGCTTTTAATTCTTTTGGAGCCTTGCTGTAAAGTTTTGGTGTAACTAAATTTCTGTAGCGACCTTCACTAAGATTTGAAAAAGTAAACTGATTGGAAGAAAGAGCTGGTGAAAGATCTGTTAAGGCAACTGCAGGTTCCCATGAAAAATATTTAAAGCTTACCTTATTGCCTAAAGTTGTTTTTGCAGAACATGCCCAAGTTTTTCCATTCCAGAAATATCCTGTTACTTCTTCATTGGAGAGTAAATTTATATTTCCATAGGTTACAAGCGGAAAACATATTTTTGAAGAAGAATTAAATTCTACAAGAAAAGGACGCATTGCATCAGCATTTTTTTTCATGCCGGGATCGAGTTTTTCTGCGGTGGCAGATACAATTCCAAGTAAAGACTGATTAAAAAAAGCACTTCTGTAAAGGTAAAAAACAGGAGATGATTTAGAAAAGACCATTGCTCCTGCGGTTTGATTTGTAAATACTGAATTATC
>CAZALL010000025.1:0-15993 GCA_964485955.1 uncultured Treponema sp.
ACAAAACAAAATATTTTCTTCTAAACACGCAATTTTTTGCATTTTCACTTGTATAGAGTGCCTCTAAAAATTGTAATTTTTAGAGGCTACTTTGAAAACGCGACGTTTTGATTCGTGCTATATCAACGAATTAAAACTCGCAGACATCTCTGAAAAAGCATTGAAAATGATTTTTCAGAGATGTCCTATATTAAAACAGAGCAATTTGCCACCAAAGGCACAGCTCTTAATAAAAAACAGTGATTTGCGTAGCAAAGCACAAATCCGTGTGACAAAAAAAATAAAAAGTATAGGGAGAAAAAATGTACACTAAATTCAAAAAGTTAGAATTCACAGATGACTTATATCGCACAAAGTTCTTTTACACAAAGATATGAAAAATTTGTTTACACAAGAAATTGACTTTCCAAAACAAAATGCAAGTGATTTTAATTTTGAAAGTGACGATACAGTAACACAGGCAGCAATTAAAGCCTTTGGAATAAAATATCTTTATCCTTGGCAAAGAATTGTAATAGCAAATATTTTAGACAGTGCTATAGATAAAGAAAACAAAAATGAATTTATTGAAGAAGATTTGCTTTATAATGGAAAACAGATTGTCCTTCTACCAACAGGGGCCGGTAAATCTCTTTGTTTTTTAACACCTGCACTTTTACTAAAAGGACCAACTTTAGTTCTTTACCCGCTTTTAGCTTTAATGGCAGACCAAAAAAGGCGAATGGATCAAAGCAGTCTAAACTGCGTTGTTTTTAGGGGAGGACAAAGCATACAGGAACGTGAAGAAAATTTTAATAAAATAAAAAATGGTGCTAAAATAATTCTTGCAAATCCTGAAGTACTGCAAAATCCTTATCTTATAAAAAAACTTGCTTCCTGTAACATAAGTCACATTGCAATAGACGAAGCCCACTGTGTCTGTGAATGGGGTAATACTTTTCGGCCTGCATACCTCACACTTGGAACAATAATAAAAACACTAAATGTAAAAACAGTAACTGCCTTTACCGCAACAGCCAGTCCCCAGGTACTTGAAAGCATATCAAAAATTCTTTTTGAAGGTCAGGCAAATATTGTTCGAAGTGACAGCGACAGACCAAATATTCACTATTATGTTCACAATGCATTTGCAAAAAAAAGAGCTGCCTTTAAACTTGCAATAAAAAGCCCAAAACCACTCATAATTTTCTGCGGAACAAGAAAACATGCCGAAGACATGAGCCGTGAACTAAAAGCATTTTACGATGAAGATAAAGTTCGTTTTTATCATGCCGGAATGGAAAAAGAAGAAAAGACAAAAACAGAAAAATGGTTTTTTCCAAAAGAAGATGCTATTTTATGTGCAACCTGTGCATTTGGAATGGGAGTCGACAAAAAAGACATCCGTAATGTAATTCACTTAGACTGCCCTTCAACTGCAGAAGCCTACATTCAAGAAGCTGGTCGTGGAGGAAGAGACGGAAAAATTGCCAATGGAATTTTACTATGGAGCCAGAACGATTCTCTTAAAACACAAAAATATTCTTTAACTTCAAGGCAAAGAGTCATGAAAACATTTGCCGAAAGTAAAAGCTGCCGCAGACAAATTTTACTTACCGCTCTAGAAGGAAAATCTTATCTTGAAAAAGAAGAATTAACCTTTTGCGACGGCTGTGATATTTGTGAAAGAAAAAGCCCCGCACCTTTTGCAGAAGACGCTTCAATAGTTCTTAATTTTATTAAAAAAAATACAAAGAGATTTAAAAAAGATGAACTTTTATTCCGCCTTACAGAAGAACTTAACAAAAAAGATATAAATGAATTTGGAATAAACATCTGGGAAACTGATGATGTAAATGAAATTTTAGAACAGCTTGAACAATTAAAACTTATAAAAAAATGTAAGTGGCCATGGAAAGGTCTTTACACAAGTTCCTACTCCTCTACTTCTGAAGTAGCAACTTCTTCTTCCTGAGAAACTTGAGGTTTTGGAGAAGCAACTATATGAGTCTTTCTTACCTTAGGAGGCTTTTTTCTATATCTGACCACATATTTTACAAGGGATACATATAATATGAGAATAATGGTAACTATTATAACTCTTTTGTCTGTAAGAACCTGTTTACAAACTTGAAGAAGCTGAGAAAAATCCATAACTTTCTTATCGGAAAAAAAAGTCAATAAGTTGAATAAAGATATGCAAATAGTTAAAATCAGCCTATGATTGGAATTATAGATTACAACGCAGGAAACATAAAAAGTGTTGAACATGCACTTGAAGCTCTAAAAGCACCTTATATTCTTTCATCTGATCCAAAAAAATTGGAAAACTGTTCAAAAATAATTTTTCCGGGGGTTGGTGATGCAGCCTACGCGATGAAACAGCTTTCAAAAACAGGTTTTGATTTATTTTTAAAGGAATGGGCCTTAAGTTCTAAACCGCTAGCAGGCATATGTTTAGGCTCTCAGATTATTTTTGACTACAGTGAAGAAGGTGATACTCAGTGTCTTGGGCTTTTAAAAGGAAAAATCGTAAGCTTTAAAAATTTATGGAATGAACTTCACCCTGATGCAGAAGAACATAAAGAACGTGCAATGCTTTACAACAATTTAAAAAGTCCTCACATGGGATGGAATTCAATTTCATACATAAATGGTTCTTCACAATATTTAAACGGCATTCCTGAAGAAAGTGACTTTTATTTTGTACACAGTTATGTAATTCAGCCTCAGGATCCTTCAATAATAAAAGCTTACGCACATTACGGTGCAATGGTTCCGGCAGTTGTAGAAAAAGACAACATAACAGCCTTTCAGTTTCACCCGGAAAAAAGCGGAAAGTATGGACTTGAAATTTTGCGTAATTTTATACAGGGAGAGATAAATGCTTAAAAAAAGAATAATTGTATGTCTTGACGTAAAAGATGGACGCACTACAAAAGGAATTAAATTTAAAAACAACATAGATATTGGTGACCCAGTTGAAATGGCTTCTCAATATTACCAACAGGGCGTTGATGAACTTGTTTTTTACGACATCATGGCTTCTGCAAATGGAAGAGGACCTATCTTAGACTTAATTGCACGGGTTGCTTCACAAGTATTTATTCCCTTCTGTGTAGGAGGCGGAATCGGAACTTTAGATGACATTCGCTCAACAATTCTTGCTGGAGCTGAAAAAGTTTCACTTAATTCTCAGGCTGTAAAAAATCCTGAACTCATACGACAAGGGGCACGAGTTTTTGGCAACCAGTGCATTGTTCTTGGAATGGATGCTGCAAAAGATAAATCTATGCCAAGCGGTTACAGAGTTTACATTAACGGCGGAAGAGTTGCCACAGATCTTGATGCAAGACAATGGGCTCAAAAAGCAGTTGAACTTGGAGCTGGTGAAATTGTACTTAATTCAATTGATGCAGACGGAACTAGAAACGGCTATGAACTTACACTTACAAAAATGATTTCCCAGGCGGTAAGCGTTCCAGTCATTGCAAGCGGAGGCGGTGGAACAGTTGACCACATTGCGGATGTTCTTACAAAAGGAAAAGCAGATGCTGCTTTAATTGCAAGTATGGTTCACTCTGGAGACTATACTGTTGAGTCAATTAAAAAAGAACTTGAAAAAAAAGAAATTCCTGTGAGGCTGTAAATGTACGAAGTAAGGGTTGAAGCAGATTTTGCTGCGGCACATTTTTTAAAAGACTACCATGGAAAGTGCGAAAATCTTCATGGTCACAACTATAAAGTTTTTGCCCATGTACGTGGAGAGACTCTTGATGAAGGCGGAATGCTTTTAGATTTTTCTCAACTAAAAAAAGTACTTCGCTCTGTCTGCTCTTCACTGGATCACACAAACTTAAACGATATGGAAATTTTTAAAAATAATCCCAGTGCAGAACGAATTGCAAAATACATCTATGACAAAATAATTGAAGAACTCCCTGAACTTAATAAAGATTCAAAAAATTCAAGACTGCACAGAATTGACGTATTTGAAAGCGACACAAGTCGGGCCAGATTTATAGCGTTTTAATAAAAAATACGATTATTACTGCTGGGACTTTAATAATTCACTTAAAAAACTTGCAACGGCCTGTGGATTAGAAGCTGCAGTTTCACGTACATTTTTTACAGTATCATTTTCTGTCTTTGAAAAAACAAGTGGCTGTGTGATATTTCTGTGAAGCCCAAATGAATAAGTTTCCGAAAGTACTTTTAATTCAGCTTCTAAAATTTTTGCATAATCACCAGAAGTTTTTTGCTTGCGGTTAAGGCTTTTCATTGCCCTGTTGATTTTTTTTATTTCTTCATCTGTTAAAAGTGAAGTTAAATGCTCACAGTTTTCCCAGCCAAGTTCTCCTAAAAGAATTGCAGCTTTTTGTGCTCCGCTTAATTTTATTTCTTCTGCATTTGTTTTTATAAATTCCTGTGCCATAAAAATTTCCTCTTTTATTCTGACAGATGACTTTTATTATATCAATTGAATGTCTTTAATAGAAGTGATAAAATGCCGTGTTATGAAAAAATTACTTTCATCTTTTATTAGTACAGTTGAATGTCAGTTTGTTGACAGCGACGGAACAACGCCTGTAAGTCCTAAAGCTGCGGATTCAGTTTATGTAGAATCCCTTGTATTTGATTCAAGAGATGTAAAGGCAAATGCACTTTTTTTTGCATTACCAGGAACTCACACTACAGGAAATAAATTTATTGCAAAAGCAATTGAAAATAAAGCCAGTGCCATTGTTTTTGAAGGAGAATTTTCTTCTGAAGATAAAAATGCAATTGCCCTGGCTCTTTCAAAAAGCGAAAAAAATCCTGTCTTTATAAAAGTAAAATCTGCACGTTTTGCAATGTCACCAATTGCAGCTTCATTCTGGGATAATCCTTCAGAAAAACTCTGCGTAATCGGCGTTACAGGAACAGAAGGAAAATCTTCAACTGTAAGTTTTATTTGGCAGTTGTTAAGAAAAGCAGGTTTTAAAGCAGGTTTTATTTCTACAGTTCAATATTCACTTGGTGGTGAAGCAATAGACAATCCTCAACATCAGACAACACCGGAAGCTCCTATTGTTCAGCGAGAACTTTACGAAATGCTTTCAAACGGATGCACTTATGCTGTTGTTGAATCAAGTTCACATGGTTTAAGTACAAGAACAAACCGTTTAGGTGACGTACATTTTGACTGTGCTGTTTTTATGAATGTAACTCTCGAACACTTGGAATTTCACGGTACTTACGAGCAGTACAGATCCGACAAGGCAAATCTTTTCCGAGCTTTAGACAAATGGTCTCATAAAAAAACAATAGGTTCTAAAACTGTTGAAGTTCCTTCTTTTGGGGTCGTAAATCTTGAAGATCCTGCAGCAAAATATTTTTGTGAGCAGACAAAGAAAAATGTAACTGGTTTTACAACAGAAGGTAAAGCTGGTAAACAGGCTGATGATTTTATTGAAGCAAAACCACTTCCTCCGATTCCAGAAAACATGGCATATCTTTCGGCAAGAAACATTGCATCTGCCCGCTATGGACTTTCATTCAGCATACACCGCTTTGAAGCCCATGACACTATGAAAAACGAAAGTAAAGTTCTTCATGTAAAGTCAAGTTTACCTGGTGCCTTCAATGCATACAATCTTATGGCAGCCCTGCTTGCTGTACACGGAATGACCGGTAAAAGTTTAGATGACTTAGTTGTACTTACTGAAGATTTAGTTTCTGTAAAAGGTAGAATGACTGTAATTGACAAGGGACAGCCATTTGAAGTAATTGTTGACTATGCCCATACCCCTTCTTCTTTTGAAACAATTTTTCCTCCGCTAAAAAAACGATGCAGTGGAAAAATGATCTGCGTATTTGGAAGCGGTGGTGAACGCGACACAGAAAAACGTCCGCTTCAAGGAGAAGTTGCAGCAAAATTCTGCGATACAGTAATTCTTACAGACGAAGATCCGCGCGGTGAAGACAGTGTAGAACTTTTAGAAATGATTGCTAAAGGTGCGAGAAAAGAAGGTAAAGAAGACAATAAAAATCTTTTTATCATTCCAGACAGACCTAAGGCTCTAAGAAAAGCTTTTTCTCTGGCAAAAGAAAACGACATAGTTCTTCTACTTGGAAAATCACATGAAAATTCAATTATCTATAAAGATCATGTCATGAAATATGATGAAATTAATGAAGCAAAAACAGCATTAAAAGAAATGGGCTTTACACAGGGAGAAAATTAAAATGAATGTAATTATTTTATACGGCGGACGTTCTGGTGAACATGAAGTTTCTCAAGTTTCTGCAGCCGCCATTGCAAGAAATATAAATAAAATTCACCAGGTAAGCCTTGTCGGAATTACAAAAGACGGCAGATGGTACAAGCAGGATTCTTCTATTCTTGAAGAATTAAGAAATAACCCTGATGCAAAACTTAGTATTTTTGAAGACGAAGAAAATTTAGTACGGGTAACTCCTGGCATGGGAGAAAAAGCCTTTAGCTGTGGCGGTAAAACCATTGCATGCGATATTGTTTTTCCAATCAACCACGGAACTTATGGCGAAGACGGAACACTTCAGGGACTTTTTGAAATGGCAGATATCCCATATGTTGGCTGTGGAGTTCTTTCAAGTGCCGTTACAATGGATAAGGAAATTACAAAAATTCTTTTAGAAAAAGCAGGTATTCCAGTCGTTCCGTATGTATGCATAAGCCGTGCCCAGGTAAATGACAGCAGGGTATATGATGCAGTCATTAAAGAAGCTATTACGGATTTAAGATTTCCGCTTTTTGTAAAACCATGTTGTGCAGGTTCTTCAGACGGTGCATCTAAAGCAAAAAACGAAAAGGAACTTTCTCTTGCCCTCATGGAAGCTTTTCAGTGGGACGATAAAGTTTTAATTGAGCAGGCAATTAATGCAAGGGAAGTTGAATGTTCTGTTACAGGAAACTCTATTACAGAAGACGGCACAACTTTTGAAACAAAAATTACAGCTTACGGACCTGGAGAAATTGTTCCAAAACACACATTCTATGACTATGATGCAAAATACAATGATCCTGACGGTGCTGAACTAAAAATTCCAGCCCTGCTTGAAGAAGAACGTCTTGAAGAAATTAGAACTCTTGCAAAGAAAGCATACAAAGCATGCAATAATTCTGGTCTTAGCAGAGTTGACTTTTTTATTGACCGTGACACAGATAAAATATATCTTAACGAAATAAATACTCTTCCAGGCTTTACAGGAATAAGCATGTTCCCAAAAATGTGCGAAGCATTTGGTCTTGAATACACAAAACTTATTGACCTGCTTCTTGCTGAAGGAATTGCACGCCATGAAGCAAAATCTCAACTAAGGACTTCAAGATGATTTCTACTGCACCTCATGTTTACCCCGAAGGATGTTACTTTAACACTTTAGACGACATAAAAGGCAAAAAAGTTACCATCATGGGACTTGGCTTAAATGGCGGTGGAGAAGCCAGTGTAAGATTTTTTCTCAAATACGGGGCAATTGTTACAGTAACTGACATGAAAACTGCCGAACAGCTTGCACCTACACTAGCTTCCATTTCCATGGACAAAGATTTAGATAAAACAAATCTTACCTATGTTCTAGGTCGCCACAGAATTGAAGACTTTGCAAATGCCGACTGCGTAATTAAAAATCCCGGCGTAAAATATGAAGGCAACCAATATCTTGAAGCCGCAAAAAACATTGAAACAGACATAAGCATTTTTCTTCATTTTACAAAAGCTCCAATAATTGCAGTAACTGGAAGCAAAGGAAAATCTTCTACAGTAAGTGCAATTGATTTTGGCTTAAGACAAAGTGGCTATTCATCTTTTTTAGGTGGAAACATTACAGTAAGTCCACTTACATTTCTTGAACAGACAAATGGTCTTACTCCTGTAGTACTTGAACTTTCTTCATGGCAGCTTCGTGACTTAAGAGGACGAAAAGCATTAAAACCAAAAATTGCCATTATTACAAAAATTGTTCCTGACCACCAGAACTGGTATGGCGAAATGGACGCTTATGTAAACGACAAAAAACTAATCTATGCAGACATGGACAAAGATGACTGTCTTATTGTTGATGCAGATTCTGACGGCTACGAAAGTGAAGCAACTATACCCGAACATGGAATTAAATGCTGGGGCGACCTATTTGCAAGTGAAGCAAAGGCAACTATTTTTCGTTATAGCCACAATTACCTTATGCCACAATACTTTGGAATCTATCAGGCACGCGACAAAGACATGAACATTGAAGGCTTTGAAAGACTGCCGGAAAAATACATGAGCCGCTATGCCGTAAACCACGGACTTAAAGAAGAACAGATTATGGGTAAACTGCTTGTCCCTGGTGAGCATATGAAAACAAATGTATTAAACGCAGCCCTTGCCCTCCGTCTTATGGGTGTTTCTCCAGAACAGGCAATTTCTGTTTTAGGAACATGGAAAGGCATTAATCACCGCCTTGAACTTTTTCTTGAATGGCACACTCAGCCAGGTAAGCTTGTAAAAGATGAAATCAGAACTGTAAGGTTTTACAATGACAGTGCCGCCACAGTACCAGAAGCCGCTGCAGCCGCAAGCCAAGCCTTTGACAAACGCATAGTTCTCATATGCGGAGGAACAGATAAAGATTTAGATTTTACACCTCTTGCAAAAACTTTAAGCGGAGCAAATTTTACAGAATACAAACCCCGTGAAATTTTTCTTTTAGCAGGAAGCGGAACAGACAAACTTAAAGTTCTTTTAGATCAAAAACATGTAAAATACCAGGGACCTTTTGAAAGCCTTAACACCATGCTTAACGCCTTTAAAACAAGTCTCAGTTCAACCTATGCAGATCAAATATACGGCATTCCAAACCCAAATGATCCTCTTGTAGTAGTCTTTTCACCAGGAGCAACATCTTTTGGAATGTTTACAAATGAATTTGACCGCGGAGACAAATTTAAGGCAGCTGTTAAAGAAATATTTGTTTAAATATTCCCTTAAATTTACGACTGCTGAACAATGGCATAAACACAGTCCCCTGCACGTTCAATCTTACGGACCATGTCAATGTACTGAAGTTCTGCCTTAACGTCACCACCTTCTTCCATTCTCTTTCTTGAAGCACGCTTAAGTTCTTTTTTGGTGACATCAATTGAAGATTCCAAAAGTTCAAACTGTTCTTTCTGGTCACTGGAAATTCCCAAAGCAAAATAAGTACACACTTCTTCAAAGAAAAGTCTTACAGATTCAACATAAGTAAATATTTCTTTTATGCGATCCTTATTTAACTCTTCATTAACAACATATTTTTTTAAAGTATGCATAAGAGAACAGCACTCATCGCTTAAATTTTCCATTGCATCCGTTATGTGAATTAAACGTCCAAAATCTTTTCTGTCCTTAGCATTTGCTGTAGGTAAACGCGAACATTTTTCAAGAAAGTGGGTAATTGCATCATTCATTTCATCAATATAATTTTCAATAAAGTTTACTTTTTCTGTTTCTTCTTCTGCATTCTTTGGATTATTTATTGAATTGCATATTGAATCCAGCATTTCCATATCTCTTGCTGCCATCTTTGAAATTTCTTTCTGAATCTGGAATGAATACAAATCTGCACTTATGTGAGAACCAGGAAGAATTGCAGGAAGCTTATAATGTTCATCTTTTTCTTTCTGAGATTCTGGAATAACTTTCTGTGCAAAAGCTGCAATCTGGTCTACAAAAGGAAGAAATAAAATTGTTGCACTTAAATTAAATACTGTGTGAAGCATTGAAATATTTGTAGTAATGTTGTCGTATGGAGAGCCCGGAACAATTAAATCAATTAAAGAAAGGAAAGGCTTAAACAGACACAGAACAATCAAAGTACCAGTTACATTAAATGCTACGTGAACAAAAGCCGCACGTTTTGCATTTGTAGAAGCACCCCATGAAGACATAACAGCATCGATTGTAGAACCAATGTTACTTCCTAAAACAATTGCTGCCGAAAGTTCCCAGCTTAAAGAACCATTTGCCGCCATGGTAAGAACAATTGCAGTCATTGCCGAAGAAGAATGAATTAAAGCGGTTATAACAGTTCCAATTACAACGCCTAAAAGAATACCTCCAATTCCCCAGCTATCAATGGCTTCAAAAATATGCTTTGCACCATCTCCCAGTTCAAGGCAGGATTTTAAAAGTCCCAGTCCCATAAACAAAAGTGCAAATCCCATAAAACAATCTGCAAAATTATGTATTCTGAATTTCTTAAATTTTTTTATTAAATAACCAAAACCAAAAATTGGAACCGCAAGGGCCTCTATAGAAAAATTAAAACCAAAAAGCGAAACAATCCAAGCAGTTACAGTAGTACCAATGTTTGCACCAAAAATTACACCTATAGCCTGTTTAAGTGTAAGTAATTCCGCATTTACAAAACTTACAACCATTACAGTTGTAGCCCCTGAAGACTGAATTATTGCAGTAACTCCAAGTCCGGTAAGAACAGCTTTGATCCTGTTTCCCGTCATTTTTGCTATAAGTGTCTGCAAGCCTTTTCCGGCACCCTTTTGAATACCGTCCGAGAGCATATTCATTCCAAAAAGGAGAATACATAAAGCACCAACAAATCCCAAGAGCTGACCAATAATATTCATTACCATAAAGTCAGTATGAAGGAATTTTTTATTTATGAATATGAAGAAATTGTTAAATTTCTGTTAAATTTGTAAAATTTTTAGTCTAAACATTAAAAATTAATGTAAAAACAGAACCTTTTCCTTCCTGAGTATCCAAAAGCACCTGGGCATTATGATATTTTGCACCATGTTTTACTATACTTAAACCAAGTCCTGTTCCACCCAAATTTTTTGAACGGCTTTTATCAACACGATAAAATCTTTCAAAAATACGCTCTTTATCCTCACTAGGGATTCCTATACCAGTATCTTTTACGCGAAGAACTACTTTTTGGCAGAAGGTTTACCGCCTTCTTCACTGTAAGACGTTTCAATACTGACATCAACTTCGCCGTCTGCCTTATTATATTTAATTGCATTGTCAACAAGATTGTAAATCATTTCGTAAATAACAGGTTCTACAGCAAGAATATTTCCACTGTCACCAAAAAGATTTAGCTGAATATTTTTTGCCTTTGCCGGAACTGAAAGAATTTCAAAAGCCTGCTTTGTAACTTCACGAAGACTTACTTCTTCCTTTTCCTGCATAATTGAACTTTCATCAAGTTTACTTAACTTTATAATATCATTTACCAGAGTAATCATTCTCTGGCTTTCATCATAAATTGTTTTTGCAAAATCAACTGTTGTTTTTTCGTCCGTACCTCCAGCCTTAAGAATTTCTGCAAAACCACTTATGCTTGTAAGCGGAGTTTTTAATTCATGACTTACATTTGCAGAAAACTGCTGTCTTAACTGTTCACGCTGATTCTTTTCAAAATTTTCTTCAACAATTCTTTTAGTAAAAGGTTTAAGTTCTTCATAAACTTCACAGTCTTCAGGATTTTCAAGATTAATTTTATTCAGCGGATTTACTATCTGTCTTGAAATTAAATTAGACGCAATGGCAGAAATAATTACAGCAATTACAAGCATTACAAAAATAACCTGTCCCATATCAAGAACAAGGAGTGCAACAGAATGCTGATTACGTGAAATTCTTAAAACATCTCCATTTTCAATCTGACGTGCAAAATACAAAGTTTTTTCAAGCATAGTATCAGAATAGCGAGAAGATTTATAAGAACCTTTTGTAAGAGCTCCTGCAATTTCTTCACGCTTAGCATGATTTTCCAGAGTTGAAGCATCTACAGTATTGTCAAAATAAACACTTCCGTCTTTGTGAATTAAAGTAATTCTGTTTTTTGTATTAAGCTTTGAAAGTTCTTCAAGCTGACCATTTAAAACATAACCTTCAAGAAAAGCTGCTTCACTTTCAAGTTCGCAAAGTATCTGTTTTTCAAAATAGGAATACATGTTTGAAATAAAAAGAAATGCACATGCAAAATATACTAATGCACCTACAAGAAAGTTACTTAAAAAAATTCTTAAAGTTAAAGATTTTGCTTTCATATTATTACCTTAATTTACTTTATAGCCTACGCCTCTTACAGTCTGTACTATATCTCCGTTTTCATCCCCGATTTTTTGTCTTAAGGTACGGACATGAACATCTACAGTGCGGCTTTCAATATCTGCATCAATTTTCCAGATGGAATCCAAAAGTTGTTCACGACTTAAAACATTACCATGGTTTTCGATAAGCAATGCAAGAAGATCAAATTCTTTTACTGTTAAAAAAACCTGCTTACCCGAAACAAAAACTGTATGCCGGTCTATGTCAATTTTTATATTTGCTGCCTCAAGTATTTTTGAAGCAGCAGAAACATTTTTCTTTTCATAACGGCGAAGTACAGCCTTTATTCTCGAAAGAAGAGCCATTGTTCCAAAAGGTTTGGTAACATAATCATCTGCTCCTGCATCAAGTCCCTGCACAATATCAATTTCAGAATCACGAGCAGTAAGCATAATAACCGGGACATCAGAAGTTTCCTTATTTTCACGAAGCTTTTTTAAAATAGACATTCCGTCTTCCTCAGGAAGCATTATGTCTAAAATAACAAGATCTGCTTTTAATGCTGCCATTGCTCCCCAAAATTCTGAAGGAAGGGAAAATCCCTGACAGTCAAGTCCCTGACTTTTTAAAGTATATGCTAAAAGTTTACGTATTGAATCATCATCTTCCAAAATATAAATCATACTTAATTAACCCACTTTATTTAAATTTCTGCAAGAAAAAATATGTAAATTTTAAGTTAAATTATGCTTTTCAAAAAGATTTAAAAAAATTCATAAAAAATTTAAAAAAATACTAAAGTTCATATTTTAAATCCCGATAAATATATTACATGAGAATGACTACAGGCGGGTTTATAAGACATCCAGACGGCTGTAGAAAACTCATTCATCTCTCCTTAAAATCGAGCCAAAGATGTTAGCTTTGGTTCTTTTTTTTTTGCCCAAAATTCAAGAATTTTACTCTATTTGCCGATACTGTAGGGGATTAAAGGTAATTTTTCCTAAAGTAGAGGGCATATGAATACCTACGCATTGCCGGAACTTAAGATTGGAAGTTACTACACCTCCGACCTTCTTCTGGACAAAACATTTTTACTTTGCTCACCAACTTGTCCTGTTTCAAATGATCTTGTAAAAGCATTACAAAAATGGGGCTTTAGGGAAGTTATATCCGAAGGCAAAGAAGGTGTTGCCCTTACAGAAGAAACTCCGTCTGGTCCAGTTGATGAAAAAGGTTTTGAAGAAATTTCAATAGAGCAGGCTTTAGGTGAAGTAGAAAAAAAGGAAGAAGAAAAAAATCCTGTTCTTACAGTAAATAAAAAAATTCAGGAAGCAATAGCAAATACAAATACACAAAAAAGTCTTGCAGTTTCTGCCGCAGAATCAGAAAAAAGCAGAATGCAGAATGTTCAGGCTGTATACGACGAATATTTAAATTTCATCAAAACAGTTTACACACACTACGCAACTCACAAGCAGATTAACTTAACTGAAATAAGTGAAACTGTAAAAGAACTTTGCATATATATAAAAGAAAACCGACGCTATGTTTTAAGAATAATTTCACCTTTAAAAAATGACAAGGAATTTCTTGTGCGCCATAGCATGAGGACAACAGTTCTTTCTATAACAATAGGTCTTCAGTTAAGAATGAGTCTTTCAAAACTTGTTGAACTTGGGGTTGCAAGCATTCTTCACGAAATAGGAATGATCTGTCTTCCGCCTCAACTTTACATGACAGACAAACCCTTAAATACTTCGGAAAAAAATTTAATTGCACGGCACACAGTAATCGGCTTTAACATTTTAAAGCGTGCAGAATTTCCACTTACAATTCAGCTAGGAGTATTGGATCACCACGAAAGAGAAACTGGGACAGGATATCCAAGACACTTAACTGGTGCAAAAATTTCACCTTATGCAAAAATAATTGCAATAGCATGTTCCTATGAAGCAATAACCGCACCCCGACACTACAGGGAAGCCCGTACAACTTACGAAGCAATGGTTGAACTTTTAAAAAATGAAAATCACCAGTATGACGATTCAGTTGTAAAAGCCCTGCTCTATAGTCTGTCAATTTTCCCAATCGGAGCATACGTTTATATGTCAAATGGAAAAATTGGTCAGGTAATTGATATTGAACCAGAAAATCCAAAAGCACCTGTTGTTCAGATTGTAGGCGAAAGTGCAAAAGATGGAAGTCCTATTCAATTAAAAACAAACGGCTCTAATATTAAAATTGTACGCGTAATGAATCAAAAAGAAGCTGATGATGTTTTGCAGGCATTAAAAAAATGGAAAGACGGTTTAAAATAAAAGGTCACGCTAATTAAAAAATTCACGAAGTTTTTGAGCTTCTTCCTTAAACTGCTCATCAATTACAGGCGGATGGTTTTGAAAATACAATATCTGCTGTAATTCCTCTGGCGTTCTGGCACTCCACACAGGAACTACATTTTCTATTTGATGAAGATACCCTAAGGCAAGGGGAATATTGCTTACAATTCCTCCACACAAAGGCTGTTTTGCAATAAAGCCTATTTCTTTTTCTGCGCATTTTTTTACAAGAGCTTCAACTTCTTCACCACTTAAAAGATTAAATGGAAACTGAATTACATCAAAAAGTCCAGAATCGACTACTTTTTTTGCAAAATCTAAATCTTCTGTTGCAATTCCAATGTATTTAACTGAACCTTTGTGTTTAAGGTCTGTTAATGCATTGTAAACACCGTCAACTCCATTTACTAAAGGAATATCTTTTGGATTTTCCAGAAAATATAAGTCTACTGTATCAGATTCAAGATTGTCTAAACTGATACATAAATCTATTTTTAACTGAGTTCCTGTAGTAGCATTTGTTTTTGTGGCAAGATAAACATTCTGCCTTATTCCGTGCAAGGCCTGCCCCAGTCTTTTTTCACTAACAGGAGCAGTCCTTGAAGTTACAAAAAAATTTATTCCGCCATCGTAAGCCTGGTGAACAAGATGAGCTGCTTTTTCTGCCGCACCTTCGCCAAAGACTTCGATTTCTGCACAATCAAGTCTCATTGCCGAAAAAGAAGTACGGCTTACGAGTAAATCTGTTCTGCCAAGCGCTACATACTCCATAAACTATCTGTCTTTTCTTTCTACAGGTTTATAGTCACGGATAGCTTTCTGAATATAAGGAATTAAATTGTCCAGTGAAACACGTTCCTGCTTCATTGAATCACGGAAGCGGACTGTCACAGTATTAAAGAGCGGATTTTCACTTCCATCATCCTTAGTTTTCTGAATTGTGTCGTAATCAACAGTTACACAATATGGTGTTCCAACTTCATCCTGACGGCGATAGCGTTTTCCTACAGTACCAGAAGTATCAAAATCAGTAACAAAATCTTCTTTTAATGTATGCTGAATTTCTTTTGCTTTTTCTGCAAGTCCGTCTTTCTTCATCAAAGGAAGAACTGCGACTGTAATTGGAGCTAATTTTGGATGCAGGTGAAGAACTGTTCTGTAGTCGTCCTTTCCGTCTGTACCAACATTTTCTTCTTCGTATGCTTCACAAAGGAACATAAGGAAATTGCGGTTTAAACCGGCAGATGTTTCTACAACATAAGGAATATATTTTTTGTTTCCATCTTCCTGGTCAATATATCCCATATCTTTTTTAGAATACTGCTGGTGCTGAGAAAGGTCAAAGTCTGTTCTTGAGTGAATTCCTTCAACTTCTTCAAAACCAATTGGGAAATTATATGTAATATCGTAAGCATCTTTTGCGTAATGAGCAAGCTTATCATGATGATGCCACTTAAGTTGACTTGCAGGAATACCGTACTTTAAATAAAAGTTCCAGCGTTCTTCCCTCCATCTTGCAAATGTTTCATCCTCTGTTCCAGGCTTACAGAAATATTCCATTTCCATCTGTTCAAATTCACAAGTACGGAAAATAAAAT
>CAZALL010000026.1:0-10373 GCA_964485955.1 uncultured Treponema sp.
AAATTTAAAATATTTTATACCTGCTTTGAACTTAATGCAACTTGCTTGTGTTTTTTGTTGTTTTACAGATGCTAAATCAAGTTCAGCATGACGGTAGGGAAGTTTAGTATGCTTGCGATTTTTTTAAAAATACTGTTTATTCCATTCGAGAATTCTTTCTTCGAGGGTTTTTACTTTTAAAGTTGAATTAGTATTTATGCTGTCTTTAATATATGGGTGAACAACTTTTTCTTTTAAAAGTGGCCAGTTATATGGCAGAATGTTTGGAGTGCTAAGAAGAGAGCCGTCTGGTATTTTACCTAAAAGCTGTTGATAGTAAGAAGGGTAAATGTTTTCGTTTACATCTTTAATGGAAGAAAATCCACCGGCAATACCAAAATGCTGGGAATCTAAATGCATTGATGCGGTTCTTTCCAAAAGTTTTTCCTGTGTTTTTGAAGTCATAAACCAACTGATAAAAGTTTCTGCATCTTTTACATTTTTTGATTTTTTATAAAGTCCCATTGTAATAATTGAATCTTCTACAATGATTTTATCATCATTTGCAATCCATTTAAAATTAAGTTCACCCAACTGTTCATTTGTGAGGGTAAAAAGGCTGTCACTTGTCATGTAAGAAAAAAGACATCTTTGTGAAGTAAGCTGCCGGGCTTTTGGCATGTAAAGATATTTAAATTGAAAACTCTGTTCAGTTGTGGTATCAATGTTTCGTGAAGCAGACCATTCTCTCATGTAACTTATGGCAGAAATCATTGCTTTTTGATTCCATGAAAAAGAAGTTCCTTTTTCGCGAAAGTCTGTGCCTTTAGTTTTTGCAACAAAATACATAAAATCAGAATCCCATGACGGACCGTAGCCCATGTTTATGTAGGAATCCTTATCATTTTTTTCGTTGTAACTTCCAGCAAGGGATCTTATTTCGTCAAGAGAAAGTGTCTGTTTTGTTGAATTGATTAATTCTTCATTTTTTGAACTGTAGACAATTGCTGGAACATTAAAACTTATTGGAATAAGATATTGCTTATTCATGATGTTGCCATATTCATTAAGCTGCTGGTAAATGTCTGTTCTGTGTACTATTGAATCAGAAAAAAGATAATCTAAAGGAAGAAAGTATTTTCTTGTGGAAGTATTTTTAAGCCAGGAGCCTACGACTATATCCGGAGTAAGTTCATTTTTTGCAGGAGGAAGAGAGTGAGCCGGATATTCTTTGTATATTACAACAGCTTTCTGATTGTCGTGCTGGGCATTAAAACTTTCTGCGTAAGAAGCAAATTCTGCAATATTTGTCCAGATTATAAGAGGCTTTTTCTGTTTAGGTGAACAGGATGCCAGTAAAACTGAACAAAGAGCTGTTGACAGTATACGCAAAAAGTTTTTTGGCTGCATAAACTATTTTCCTAAAAGTTCTTCTGCTCTTTTATAAATTGCAGTGTAAACAGTTTCAATTTTATTTTCTTCAAGACTTGAAAATGCTACGCGCAATGTTGACTGGTCAATTGAAATTGTTCCAATGCCGTCTTCGTTAAGCAGTTTTTGTCTTAGAGTTTCAGCATTAATTCCATTAAGGTGGAAAGACATAAAGTATCCGCTGTTAAATGGAAGGGCTTCAAGAGCTTTGCATGAATGACTTAAAACAAATGCTTTTACTGCATTGTATCGTTTTTGAAGTATTGCACGGAATGCTGCTTTTTCTTCTGCCATTTTTGGATCCTGATAAGCTTTTAGTACCAGGGATTGAGAAGGAGTTGCTGCACATGAAATTGATGAGCGGATTACGCCCATAAGTTTTTTCTCAAGAGCATTGTACTGAGCTTCTGTCATTCCTTTAGAGCTGAATGTTATAAAGCCTGTGCGAAGTCCCCAGACAAAATCTTCTTTTGTAGGACCGTCAATTTTTGCTGCAAGAACATTTTCATGTAAGTCAGCAAGATATGCAAAAAGTGACTGTTTTTCTACATTTTCTTCCCAGTCAAGACCAAAGTATGCATCATCAGACCATACCATTACTTTTGTTCCGCCCTGGGCAAGTTCTTTTACTATAGAAACTAAACGTTGTGCTTCGTCTTTTGTTGGAGAATAGCCTGAAGGATTTTGAGGAAAGTTTAAAATTACGCGTACTGAACCAGTTTTTGCTTCTTCCTTCATTTTTGCTTCAAGGTCGTCAATATCAAATTTGCCATCTTTAAACATGTTAAATGTATGAAAAGGTGCATTTCTTCTGGCGTTGGCAATAAGAACGTAATTGTCCCATGAAGGATCTGCTGCTAAAAGGCTGTGATTTTCATCAAGAAAAAGATCTGCAAGATAAGAGATTCCTGCTGTAAGTCCTGGAACTAAAACTGGAAGAGACATGCTCTTTCCTTTAAGTGAAGGATTCTTTTTTAGTATTTCTTCTTTCCATACAGAGCGAAGATCTGGATTTCCGGCAGTTGGTGCATATGCTACGATTTCACGTGCATTAAGGTCAGGAAGATTCTTTTTAATAGAAGGAAGTACTGCTGGAGTCCCGTCTATAACTGTCATTCCTATAGTGCCGTTTGCTGTTTTTCCAAGTTTTTTTGCTTCACCGCTCTGTGCAATGATTCCTTTTGGAAAGTATATGCGCTGTCCTAAATCAGAAAGAAGAGCGCCCGCTGTTGTTCCGTTGAGATTGTCATTTAATTCTTGTGCTAAAGGGTTTAACATGATAAAGTATATTATTATTGAAAGGGGAGTGATGTCAATAATCTTAAGATTTGTTTTACTGGGGCTGACAGAGTTTAAATTTGGGATGACACTGGAATATTAACTTTTCAGACAGCTCCTTTATTCAGGATGATTTAAAATGGAACAAAAAGTAACTAAGGCAGAAATTGATGAATGTGCTGACTATATACAAAAATGCCGAGCCGAAGCTGCAAAACGCCTTGTAGGTCAGCGGGATGTTGTTGATGGTATTTTAATTGCAATGATTGCCGGTGGACATGTTCTTTTGGAAGGTGTGCCTGGTCTTGCAAAAACGCTTGCTGTAAAAACACTTGCTGATATTTCAGGACTAGAGTTTAAACGCATTCAGTTTACTCCTGATTTACTTCCGGCTGATGTAACTGGAACTTTAATTTATGAACAGGGAAACGGTAAATTTTCAGTACATAAGGGACCAGTCTTTGCAAATATTGTTTTAGCGGATGAAATTAACCGTGCTTCTGCAAAAGTTCAGTCTGCTCTTCTTGAGGCTATGGCAGAAAAACAAGTTACAATAGGTGAAAATTCCTATAAACTGCCGGAACCTTTTTTTGTTTTAGCAACACAAAATCCTATTGAGCAGGAAGGAACTTATAATCTTCCTGAAGCAGAATTAGATCGCTTTTTATTAAAGATAAATGTTCCTTATCCGTCGCCAGAACAGGAAATTGCAATCGTAAAAACAAATGGTAATGCAGATTTAATTGAAGTAAAAAAAGTATTTTCTGCTGAAGCATTAAAAAAGTGCCGCGATGTAGTAGATGCCGTTACGGTTGATGATGCAATTGTTCAGTATATTGTTTCGCTTGTAAGTGTAACTCGTCCTGCAGTTCAGAAGGAAGGTGAAAAACATTTAAATTATTCCGCTGCAAATGGACGTAATGATATTTTGCGCTATATTTCATTTGGTGCTTCTCCGCGTGCTGGTATTGCTCTTTTAAAATGTGCAAGAGTTTCTGCTTTGTTTGACGGAAGAAGTTTTGTAAAACCTGAAGATGTACAGAAAATGGCTTCTGCTGTTTTAAGGCACCGCCTTGTTTTAAGTTATGAAGCTGCAGCCGATGGTGTTAGTGCAGATGATCTTATTGAAAAAATTATTGAGTTTATGCCGGTTCCGTAATGAAAAAATCTTTTGTCGAAGACAGGAATAAACTTGCCCGCCGGGCTTCTCTTCTTCATTTAAGTGCCTTATCTCTTGCCGAAGGAATGCGAAATGGTTCCTTTAAATCTCTTTATCGTGGTCAGGGAATTGAATTAAATGGCGTTCGTGATTACATTCGTGGTGATGATGTTCGTGCAATTGACTGGAATGTAACTGCCCGCATGAGTAAAACATACGTAAAGGTTTTTGAAGAAGAAAGGGAAATGGATGTTTTTCTTATTGTGGATCAGTCTTTTTCGATGCATACAGGTTTTGAAGGTAAAAGCCGTTATGAAACTGCGATGGAATGTGCTTCTCTTATAACTCTTGCTGCCTGCCAGAATTCTAATCCTGTGGGGGCGGTTTTGTTTGATGGGGGAATAAGTTTTTCATGTGCACCAAAATCTGGTCAAAATCATGCTCTTTATCTTTTAAGTAAATTTGATTCTCTTCCTCAAAATCAAAAAAATGGTTCAGCGTTAGACAATGCATTGCAGGGAGTTCAAAAACTTTTAAAAAAACGTTCCCTTATACTTGTAATAAGTGACTTTAGGACAGAAGCCTGGTATGAACCTTTAGGTCAGCTTGCAAATAAACATGATCTTGTGTGTGTAAAAGTAACCGACCCTGTAGATGATGAACTTCCGGACACTGGTGCAATTCCTTTTACAGATATGGAAACATCTTATTCATGCGTATTGCCTACTTCTTCAGTGCAGTTTAGAAAAGCATGGAGGGAAGCAAATAAGACCCGTAATGAAAACTGGAAAAGTGAATGTCGTCGCCGTGGAGCATGGCCTCTTTCAATTCATACAGACAGAGATATTGGTGAAGAACTTACAAGATTTTTTGAAGCGAGGGTAAGGCAATGAAAAAATTATTCATTCTTTTTTTAACTCTTGCATTTTTTTTATTCCCCCTAAATTCGCAAAGCCTTGATGATTTTGAAAGTGTTCAGGAAGTCCTTGTTCCAAAAGAAGTCTTTGTTGGTGACAGAGCAGATTTGTGCTATACCTTTAGAAGTGCTGTTGATTTTTTTGCAAGTGCAGATAAGTCACGTATAAAGGGAGATGTCCTTACTCTTGTTTTTACAGAGCAGACATTTTCTTCGGTAAAAGATAAATGTCAGATTGTAAATGCAGTCTTAATGCGAAACGGATTAAATTATACTTTAGACATTACATTTATTCCTTGGCAGACTGGCAGTATCGATTTTCCGTCCTTGGCACTTGACCAGATGTGCAGCGGAGATACTTCTTCTGAAAATTCATTTATTGTAAATCCTTCACCAGTTGTAATTTCTTCACTGGCAGAAAAATTAAATGTTTCTTCCCTAAAGCCTCCTGTTTCTCCAATTCAGCTTCCGGGTACAACATATATTTTATGGACATTGATTATAATTTTTATTTTACTTTTGTTTGTACTTGCTCTTGTAATAATAAAATTTCCGCTTATAAAAGAAAAATACAGACGCTTTAAGGAACTTAAGGCATTTAAGAAAAATGAAAAAAGTACACTTAAAAAACTTTCAAAGCTTATTCATTCTGCAGTAAATGACAAAGATTTTGCAGTTAGCTGGCAACACATAATGCGCTCCTATCTTTCAAAAAGATTTGGTACAACATTTGAAAATACAGCTGCCTCAAAAATTGCATATTTAATTAGAAAAATAACGCAGGATACTTTGGATACAGATGAACAGATTTTAGTTGAAATATTATCGCAGATGTTTATAAGAACTGATTACGTTCGTTATGCTCAAGGTTCAATTGATTCAACACTTTTACCGCTGGAAGAACATTCAGCAAATTTTTTACCGATGGAGCGGGAAACTATAATTCACAGTTCCATAGATTTAATTGCAAGTTTTGAAGATAACAAAGAAAAGGAGGAATAGGCAATGATTGATTTTGAAAATCCAATGGCATTTTTTCTTCTTCTTTTGATTCCTCTTTATTATTTTTTGCGTAGAATAAAATTTTTTTCAAAGATTTCTTTTCCTCTTACAATGAGTAACTGGAATGGCAGTAATTTTGAGTGGAAGCAGCCGGGTAGAAAATTTCTTACGGCACTTATAAAAATTTTTGTTTTAGGCGGATTTATCTGTACTGTAATTGCTGCAGCAAATCCTGTCTTGCATCATCAGAAAAAAGTTTATGTTTCTAAAGGGGCGGATATTCTTTTTGTTTTAGACACAAGTCCTTCTATGGCAGCAAAAGATATTTCTGGCATGACACGTCTTAGTGCGGCAAAACAGGCAATTCATACATTGTCCCAGGAAAATGACGGAGCTTCCATGGGTTTAGTTGAAATGGCACGGGAAAGTGCAATTGTAGTTCCTCCGACATTAGACAGAAAATCTTTTTTTGACCGTCTTGAAAAACTTGCTGTTGGTGAAATGGGCGATGGTACTGCTATTGGTACGGGGCTTAGCTGTGCGGTTTTTCATCTGTCAAAATCTACTGCGCCTAAAAAAAGTATTGTCTTAATTACCGATGGTGAAAATAATGCAGGTGCAATTCATCCTTATACAGCGGCACATTTGATTAAAGAAAAAAATATTTCCCTTTATATTCTTGGAATTGGAAGCAGGGGAAATTTTTCTGTTGAATATGTAAATCCAAAGACTGGAAAAGTTACTGTGGGTTCTCTTGAATCTCATTACGATGTTCAGAATATGGCTCAACTAGCAGGTGAAGGTGGCGGAGAGTTTTTTGTAATTGAATCAATGAATGAACTTTCACAGGAATTAAATTCAATTGTAAAACATGAAGCAGTTGTTCAGTCTTATCATATGCGAAATGAAGATCAGCTGTTTTTTCCGCATTTTATTTTTTTTGCAGCAGTTTTGCTGGCACTCGCATGGATTTTTAAGCGCGTATTTTTGCAGGAGATGATTTAATGGGATTTGGCATTTTAAGACCTTATGCACTGTGGGCTCTTTTACTTTTAGTTCCGGCTTTAATTTATTCTCTTGTGTCTTATAAAAGGCTTGTTCATTTAATGGGAATGAATAAAGAAATTTCTTCGCATTTAAATACTTTTTTGCGTTTTAGAAGAAGTTTTGTTACAAGAACATTTTGCCGTTCACTTGCGTGGATATGTCTGGTTCTTGCTTTTGCAGGAATCTCCTGGGGAACAAATACTTTTCCTGTTCAAAAAAGCGGAGATGCCGTTTCTATGGTTTTTGACATTTCATTTAGTATGCAGGCAGATGATGCTCCTGGTGGGATGACAAGACTTCAGAGTGCAGTAAATTATGCTCAGGAACTTCTTGAACATATGGAAGGAACAAGTGTAAGTGCTGTAATTGCAAAAGGTGAAGGAACAGTTGCAGTGCCTCTTACTGAAGATTTTCTTGCAGTAAATTCTTTACTTGATTGTCTTTCGCCTTATCTTATGACAACAGAAGGAAGCAGTTTGGGTTCTGGAATTGAAACTGCCATAAATTCTTTTCCGGTACAATCTTCTCAGGCAAACAAAATATGGCTTTTTACAGATGGTGAAGAAACAGACAATACTTTAGTAACTTCTCTTTCAAATGCATTTAAATATGGAATACCGGTTACAATAATTGGTTTTGGTTCCGAAAGGGAAAGTGAAGTTCTTGCAGGAGATGGAAAAACTTCTGTTAAAACAGCACTTCGCTCTGATGCAGTAAGAAAAGCTATTGAAATGGCAAACAAAAAAAATATACGTTCAACACAATCAAGAGCTGATATAGAAATAAAATATATTGATGCTTCTGAAGTTGGTTCTGCTTACAGACTTTTAAGTGAACTTAATACTCATAAAAATGGCAGTTCAAAAAATGAAAGTACTTCTGTTGCGTATGAAGTTCAGAATGTTCCCCGTCATAATCTTTTTATTGCACTAGCTCTTGTGTTTTTTATAGCATCGTATTTACTTTCAGAAATTGACTTAACTTCACTTTTACATAAAAAAATTCTTGGAACATCACTTGTAGTTTTGACAGTCTTTTCTTTTACAGGTTGTTCAAGCGGAATAAAAACAGGTGCGATGATTCTCCAGGGAAAATTTGAATGGAATAGAAAAAATTATCCTCAGGCGGTAAGTTGCTTTTTAAATGCGGCAGAATATGCACAAGAAAATGATGACCCTAGTGGTAAGCAGTATGCTCTTTATGGTCTTGCAGTAACTTATCTTATGCAGGATGAAACTCAGGCAGCTCTTGAACGTTTTAATGAAATTTCATCTGATGCTCCAGAAAGCGTACGTTTTGCAGTAATGTACAACACAGGAATTATTGCACATAGAAAAGGTGATTTTGATAAGGCAAGTGAGTGTTTTAAAAATGCTCTTGAAATAGATTCTTCAAACTTAAATGCAAAAATAAATCTTGAACTTTCTTTAAGGCAAAAGGCAATTCAAACTCATAGTCAGGAACAAACTTTAACACCTCTTACAGAAAATTCGCAAGACCAGTCTGCCGAACAGGCACTTTATTCCATCATTAGGGAGAATGACCAGAACAAATGGAAAAACGAACAGCAGAAAGAAAAACTTTCATCTTCAAAAGATTATTAAAAATATTTTTTATTTTATTTACATTTTTTTTTAGTGACCAGGCATTTTCAAAAACTTTTAATCCGCAGGGAATAAAAGTTACATGCATGGAAAAATTTTGTTTTACGGAATCAAGTTGTGGTTTTATAGTAAAACTTCCTGGAGTTAATCCAGAAAAAGTCCAGTCTTATCTTGAAACGCTTCCGGGAACTGTAAATTTTGTACGTTCAAAAAAAGAAGCTTTTGTTGATGAAGACGGAACACCTTCTACACAGATTCAAATTTATCTTATGTTTAAAAAAGCTGGTGAATTAGATATTCCGCCATTGGAAGTTTATGTTAACGGCAGATTTTATAAAATACCTTTTGAGCATTTTACAGTTTATGAAAATCCAAATACAATTCTTCCAAAACTTTCAGTTGTTTTTGAAGATGCTGAAAATGGAAAAAAAACTTCTGCTTTTGCAGGAGAACATATAAAGTTTACTCTTTACATAAATTATGCAAAGAAAGTTTTAAAATACGATTGGACAGTCCCAGAGGATTGCGTTTTTGTAGAAACACAATCTTATGACATTGCAAATATAGAATTTAAGAGCAATACATTTACTCCCCAGGCAGAAGCAATTGCAAGTTTTGACTGGCAGCCTTTAAAAGTTGGAGTATGGAGACTTCCTGATATAAGGGTAAAGGCTACTGCCTACAACGGCTCTACAGTAGAACTTTCTTTAGATGAATTGACATTGAATGTTCTTAAAAAACAAAATATTTCTACTGAAAAAAAACAAAGTGATTCAGTTTTTGCCTATGCATTTGAAAAACCGCTTGATACTTCTTTGGAAAATGATGATTCAGAAGTAAAAAAACTTTCTGCCCAGGAAATGGCTTCGCTTAGAAAAAGAGAACGTAAATGTTTTCCAGCCTTTCCAACTCCGCGAAACAGAAAAGCTATGGAACTTTCAGCTGGAATTACAGTAAGTCCCGATGAACCAAATATTCCAATTCTTATTTTGCTTATAATTGCATTTATTGCAAGTCTTGTTTTTACAGTAATTAATTTTATCCGTAAAAAAGAAATTTCAGCTTTTACATGTTTGTTTTTGAGTGTACTTTTATTTGCAGGCAGTGTAATTGAATCTGTTCGTTTTGCTGAAAAAAGGGCAGTATACAGTGGTGGACAGGTAAGACCAATTCCTGAAGAAAATTCTTCTTCAAGTGTAACATTACCTTCCGGTTCTTGCGTTATAGAAAAAAGTCGTTCTGGAAAATGGGTTTATATAAAAAGCAATGACACATACGGCTGGGTAGAAAAAGAAAATTTAATTTATATAAATTAAAGACTGTTTGTAGAAATTTAAAAATACAGGATAGGGAAAATAAAAATGGACATGAATGAAATTTTATCCCAGTGGGAAAATTTGGAAAAAAAACAAAATCAAAAACAAAAGGGACCTCAGGTATCGCACAAAAAAGCAAATGCTCCTACAAAAGAAGAAAAAGAAGCAATGAAGCAGGGCTATACTTACCAGCAGCAAATGGAAGCTGACAATAAACGCTGTGTAAATCCAATGGAAGTTTGGCTTAACCGTTATGGGACAGTAGATAAGGATAAAATTTCTGATGAAGCAGAAGAAAAAGAAAAGCTAAACAGCCGTGAATATCTTTATAATTTAAAACCCGAAGCAAGAATTGACCTTCATGGTCAGACAAAAGATCAGGCATGGGAAAGTCTTGAAAATTTTGTAAGTGACTGTAAAAGACGCGGACTTAGAAAAATTTTAATAATTCACGGTAAAGGAAACCATTCAAATGGAAGTGATAGTGTTTTAGGCCCAATGGTAAAGACTTTTATTGAACGGGATTCAAGACTTGGAACAAGCGGTCATCCAGACAGAAATAACGGCGGTAATGGAGCAACCTGGGTAATAATCCGTCAGTAAAATTTATAAAAAAAATTGCTTGAAAGATAAAGTTAAAT
>CAZALL010000026.1:10383-15867 GCA_964485955.1 uncultured Treponema sp.
AAATTTATTATCTTTAATGGACATGGAAGATTTATATGCAGTTCTTGGGGTAACAAAAAGTGCCAGCCAAGACGAAATTAAAAAAGCATACAGAAACCTCGCATTTAAGTATCACCCAGACAGAAACGCTGGTGACAAAAATGCTGAAGAAAAATTTAAGCAGGTAAATGCAGCCTATGAAGTTTTAGGTGACGAAACAAAGCGCCGCCAGTACGATTCTTATGGTTCTTATTCAGATTCTGCTGATTCATCTTACGGGGGAACAAATTACGGTTCTTCTTATGGCGGATATTCTTATGGACAGTCAAATTCTTCATATGGTTCTTACGGCTCAGATCCTTTTGATGACTTCTTTGAAAATATGCGCCGTGCCAGCCAGAATTATTCTTCACAAAATCAGTATAAAAGAAATCCGACTTATACAAAAAAACAGCTTGCCGCTATGGCTGTAAAATCTTTTGTAAAAGGTGTTATTGGTTTAGCAGCCATGTACGTATTTAGGTATTTTATACCATTAAACATCATTCTTTTACTTTGGGGAATAAATTCTTTTAGGGAAGGAATTACTTACATACGATATTGTACAAAAGTAAAATAATGTACAAAATAAAAAGCCCTGGTTTGTTCTGCCAGGGTATTTTTTTAGTTTAATAATTAGCGTTCACGGAAAATAATTCGACCACGATTAAGGTCATAAGGTGAAAGAGCAACCTTTACGCTGTCGCCAGGAACAATCCTAATGTAATGTTTACGCATTTTGCCACTTAAATGAGCAAGAATAACGTGATTGTTCTGTAATTCAACACGGAACATTGTGTTAGGAAGGGCTTCTTTTACAATACCTTCAACTTCAATAGCTTCTTCTTTAGCCACGATTCCTCCAAAAAAATATTTGCTTTTTTAGAATTTCAAGTGTATATTAGTATGAACTTTACAAGAAAAATTGTCAACATGGGAGTGGACATTATGAAAAAAGAATTTATTGATAAAATGAAGAAAAAGCTGCTTGAAGAAAAAGCTCACATTCTTAGTACATTAGCCGGACAGAGTGAACAGATAAAAGGAATTATTGAAGGCGGAGAAGCTGGAGACGTTGCCGATATTGCATCTGATGTTGTTGACCGTACATTGCTTGATTCTTTAGGTGCACAGGATGCACAGCGTCTTACAAAAATTAACAGTGCACTTGATAGAATTTCTCAGGGAAAATATGGCATTTGTATTTCATGCGGTAAAGCAATTCCAGAAGCAAGGCTTGAAATTTTGCCTTATACAGGTCTTTGTGTTGCCTGCAAGGGTGGAGAAGAGCGAAAGAACCGCTGATAAAAAATCTTAGCAAACTAAATTTTTTGACTTTTAAGAGAGCCGTCTGTATAGAACATAACTTCTGTATAGCCGGCTTTTTTTGCGTACATGCAGGCTTCTTCAAGTAAAAATCCAACTTTGTCTGTACTGTGGGCATCGCTTGCGGCAGTGACTGGAACTTTTTCATCATGGAATGCTTCAAGCAGATATGGACTTGGATAAAAGCAGTCAATTGTTCCTCTTGCAAGTCCGCCGGTATTTATTTCTGCACAAACGCCAGCTTTTTTTGCTTCTTTTGCAAGTGCCTTTAATTCTGTTTTGTACCATAAATCATTTTCGTTAAAAAGATGATTTGTCTTGTTTCTGATTTTAATTAAATCTGGATGACCTAAGAATGTAAAATTTCCGTGACGAAGCATTTCTCTTTGTGAAGCAAAATAAGACTGAACTGCAAGTTTTTTATTTCCTTTAAAATATTTTTTAATTGCTTCAAGTTGTTCTATAGGATTTCCATCTGCTTCAAAATATCCCTCACCATTTGGATTTGTAACATAATGTACGGAACCAATTAAAAAGTCAGCTTTTAAATTTTTATACTGTTCAAATTTTGGGGCAGAAAGATGCGGAATAAAGTCACTTTCAAAACCGCAGTAAACTTTAATTTGTTCACTATATTTTTTTGCAAGACTTCTTACTTCTTCACAGTAGGCCTGGTGATTTTGTACAGGAAGGTGATAGTCGCCCGCAAAAGGAAAAATTGAATGAGAACTAAAACCGAGTATTTTTATATTCTGTTCAATTGCAGCCTTTATCATTTCTTCGACAGATGATTTTCCGTCGCACCAGAGTGAATGTGTGTGGTAATTTGTTTTTATGAATGAAGAATTTATAATGTTGTTTTCCATGTTTTTACTATATTTTCAAATTGAACAAAGTCTATCGCAAAATTTGTGCGTTCTGCTTCTATAGCAACTGCATCATGGGCTTTTGCGGCAGTGTCCATTTTGTTTCCTAATTCTGAAAGTTTAAATGCTGAAATTGAAGCACTGCTTCCTTTAAGTGTATGTGACAGGCGGTGTAATGTTTCCCAGTCTTTGCGTGTTTTTGCAAGTTCATCTTTTATCTGACTTAAAAGTTTGTGTGTCTGTTCAACATAGTCGTTCATAATTGAAGCTGCCAGTTCTTTATCGTTTGTGCATGTATTCATAAAGTCTTGAATATCCCAGTCTTTTGAAACATTATTGTTCATGTCAGAAAGTACGACAATTGATTTTGCATCCGGGAATGACAGAACTGTACTCCACTTTTCTAAGATTTGTTTTACTGCATCTCGTTTAAATGGCTTAATTAAAATGTCATTCATTCCAATACGGCGGTATTCTGCAAAATCTGCAGGGTCATTGTTTGCAGTGCAGGCAACAATAATTCCCTTGTAAGAAGAATGGCGGAGTGCAACAGTTGCTTCTTTTCCGTCCTTTACAGGCATCTGAATGTCCATAAAAATTAAATCAATTTCTGGATGTTCTTTTACAATTTTTTCTGCTTCAAGACCATCGTTTGCTGTAAAAACATTTGCACCATATTTTTTTAGGAATGTAACCATCAGTTTCTGGTTTACAGGATGATCTTCTGCAATTAATATGTTACTTCCTTTTGCAAGGGATGCATCTGCATTTTCTTTTTCTGCGTTTTCAATTTCTTTGGTTTCTGGAAGTTTTTCTTCTTCAGTTTTAATTTCTTCAGGAGCACTTTCAAGTTCTTCCATAACAGTTAGATTTGAAGATGTTCGCTCTAATGCCTGAGTTAAAGTTTTAAAAAGAATTTCTCTTTTAACCGGTTTATAAATATATCCATTAAACCAGTGAAGCATTTTCATTTTTGCATCTTTACCCATCTGACCTTCCGGGACTGCAAGATAAAGTCCAATGTCCATAAATTTTGGATTTGTCCTGATTAGAGAAGCAAGTCGCCATCCGTCCATTACAGGCATTACCATATCTATAAAAGCAATTTTTACAGGGTGTGGGGAATTATAAAGTTCTTCCATAAGGTCGAGGGCTTCTTCTCCGCTTCGTGCAGAAATTACGTTGCTTATTCCTAAGGAATTCATTTTTCGCACAAATGTGTTTACCGAAAGAGTATTATCGTCAACAATAAGGATGCTAAAGTCTGGTGATGTTTCAAAATGCGGGTCTTCATCAAAAGGACTGTCACTGGATTTTTCAAGAGGCAGACTAAAATAAAATATTGAACCTGCTTCTTCATTTTCTTTTACACCGATTGTTCCTTTCATTGCCTCAACAAGATTTTTACAGATAGAAAGACCTAAACCTGTTCCTCCATATTTTCTTGAACTTGATGCATTTACCTGATAAAAATCCTGGAAGATAAGTTCCATTTTATCTTTTTCAATACCAATGCCACTGTCTGCAACTTCAAAATAAATGTTATTATCTTTTTGAGTAACTCTGATTAAAACATAACCTTTTTCTGTAAACTTAACTGCATTTTTTGCAAGATTTAAAATAATCTGCTGTATGCGCACAGGGTCTCCCATTAAAGTGTGCGGAATGGAATAGTCAATATCTGTAGCAACTTCAATACCTTTGTTAAAGGCTTCAATTGCAACTAAGTCAACAACCTGCTCTGTGAGAGTTCTTATGTCAAAAGGAATATTTTCCAGTTTAAACTCATTTGATTTTATTTTTGTAAAGTCTAAAACATCATTGGCTAACTGTAAAAGTACGTTTGCCGAAAATTCAATCTGTCGTACATATTCAGTCTGTTCCTGATCCAAAGTTGTGTCTTGTAAAAGTTCAACAGTTCCAATAATAGTTTGAATCGGTGTTCTGATTTCGTGAAGGGTACTTGCTAAAAAACGGCTTCCTTCTTCTATTGAAGTTATACTCATTTTCCTTCCTTATGTTTTTTTGCTTCTCTTTATGCGTCTTAAGCCAAAAGTTCTTTAATCTTTTGTATAATAACAGCAGGTGTCTGAGGTTTTACAAGATATGCCTTTGCTCCTAAAGATAAGGCCTGAACAATATTTTCTTTTTGCATTACCTGGGAATAAATAATTATAGGAGCTGGATATTCTTTGTCCTGAAGATTTTTTAAGATGTCAAAACCGCTTAAGCCTGGCATGTAAATGTCAAGAATTACAAGATCAAAATGTTCTCTTGCAGCTTTTTGAATAAATTCCGCACCACTTACAAACAGAACTGCCTGAGCTCCTATAGATTTAATTGCACTTTCAAGAATTTTTCTTACAACAATATCATCATCTACTACAGCAATTGTTAACGGCTGATCTTCATTTGTTTTTTCATTACGGATAATTCCGCTGTCACTTATAAATTTCATTGAAAGTGAAGCTTCGTCAGCATAGTGATCTGTTTCAAGAATTTTTTCTGAAATCTGCTGGCTTACTTCTTCGTTTCTGTCTGGAACAATAAGTGAAGATAATATACTTTTTATGTCATCAACAACTTCAATACCAGAATATTCAGGATGTCCCTGTACAAGTTCTTTCACAAAAGATTCTTTTGATAAAACTTTTACGTTTTTTTTCTGAACTCTTTCGTCTGCAGTTACGCTGTCTAAAAGCATTTCAAGATTTGGTGCATCAACAAAACAAAAATCCATGTTGCTGATCATTAAAACAATATTTGGTTCTGTAAGTTTGCTTCTTTCTATAATTTCACTGATACGGTATTTTAAGAGACTTAATTTTTCCCTGTTCATTCCTTCGGCAATTTCAATAAAAATAATATTACCCTTAAGGTGAACATTTAAAATGCATTGTGTTACATCAATTGAAAATGTGCATTTAAGAACTTTTCCAATGCCTTCAAGCAGAATGTCAAATTTTACAGGTTTTGGAAAATAGTTTACAACTCCAAATTTTTGCAGATGTTCAATACGTTCTTTTGTAAGAACAGGGCCGCTTATAATTACAGGAATATTTCGGCAGTTAGAATCGTTATATTTATTTTCTAAAAATTCAATAAATTCTTCAAATCCTTCAGGTAAGTCAAGAATAATCAGGTCTGGAAGTGAATTCTGCATTTTACTGAAGGCTTCATTTTGACCTTTAACAGTATCAACAATTATATGCTCAGCGTTTATCTTTTCTCTAAGAAATTCACGCATCATTGGAGAACCATTTATAAGAAGTAC
>CAZALL010000027.1:0-15702 GCA_964485955.1 uncultured Treponema sp.
GTATTCACCACATTTTAAATTTTCATCAAGCTTAAGACCATTCATACTAAGACGCTTAAGATATTTTACTTCATTTCCAAGCGCTAAAAAAAGTCTCTTTACTTCATGAAACTTTCCTTCTGTAACTGTTAAAGTACAAACTTCATCTGCACCTTCAAAATTAGTTGCATTAAGCCAAACACATTCAGCAGGTTTACAGTCAGCGGCAGCTTCATCGCCTTCACGTTCAATATGAAGTCCACATGCCAATTTTTCTATATATAATTTTTTATCTTCATCACAAACCTTGTCTCGTAAATAAACTAAATATGTTTTTTTTCCACCATATTTTGGAGACTCAAGTCTGTGTGTCATGGCTCCGTCACTTGTAAAAATCAAAAGACCTTCAGTATCAACATCAAGTCTTCCAATCGTATGTATTTCTCCACCCAAAAATTTTGACCTGTGTTCATCAGAGAGCAGATCATAAACTGTAGGATGAACTCCGCCCCTTGTTGAACAAACATAATTTTTTGCTTTATTCATCATAAGATAAATATTTTTTCTTATCTGAATAAGCTGTCCGTTAATTGCAATTTTGTCCGTATCTGGAAAAACATCTGCATCTGCTTCACTGCAAATCTGTCCGTTTACGCTTACAATTTTTGAGCGGATAAAATGCCTTACTTCCTTGCGACTGCCAAAACCATTATTGCTCAAAAGTTTATCAAGTCTTACCTTTAAGCAACTGTTTTCTTTACTCATTTGAAAAATATATCAGAAAAAACTTTAAAAGTCATTACATCTGCCTAATAAGGTTCACCATTTCCACAGCACCTAATGCGCAGTCGTATCCCTTATTGCCAGCCTTACTTCCAGCACGTTCAATTGCCTGTTCAATATTATCTGTCGTAAGAATTCCAAAAAGCACTGGGAGTCCGCTCTTCATACTTGCCTGAGCAACACCTTTTGAAACTTCCGCACAAACATAATCATAATGACTAGTTGAACCACGAATTACAGCTCCCAAGGCAATGACAGCATCGTATTTTCCGCTTTCTGCCATTTTCTGAGCAATTACAGGAATCTCAAAAGCACCAGGAACCCATGCACATGTGATATTATCTTCAGCAACACCATGACGTGTAAGTCCATCTAAGGCACCGCCTACAAGTTTGTTTACAATAATTTCATTAAAACGGGAAGCAACAATTCCTACCTTCATACCCTCTGGGGCAACTAATTTTCCTTCTAATTTTTTCATATACACTCCTATAAAAACTCCGCATTAGCGGCAGCACCTTCTATTATAAAAATATAATTTATTCTTTAAAGTTCTTCCGTAAAAATATGACCCATTTTTGTCGCCTTTGTTTTTAAATAAAAACGGTCATACTGCTGGGCAGGAATTTCTATCGGAAGTCTTTCTTTTACTTCAAGACCAAATCCATTAAGACCATAAATTTTATTTGGATTATTTGTCAGAAGCTTTAAACTTTTTATTCCAAGATCACGCAAAATCTGAGCACCAATCCAGTACTCTCTTAAGTCAGGGGCAAAGCCTAATTTTACATTAGCTTCAACAGTATCATAACCTTCTTCCTGAAGCATATAAGCTTTAAGTTTATTTATAAGACCAATTCCCCTGCCTTCCTGCCTCATATATAAAATTACCCCGCGACCCAAGTCTGCAATTTTTTTCATTGCAGCATGAAGCTGAGGACCACAGTCACATCTTTTTGAAGCAAAAACATCACCTGTAAGACATTCACTGTGAACACGACATACAACATCTTCTCCACTCGAAATATCTCCCATAACAAGAGCTAAGTGATGTTCACCAGTAATGTCATTTATATAACCGTAAATTGTAAAATCCCCATATTCTGTAGGAAGTTTTGCTTTTGCTTCCTGAATTACATGCTTATCATGAATACGACAATAATCCTGTAAATCTTTTATAGTAATAAAAACCATACCGTATTCTTTTGCAAGTTTCTGAAGTTTTGGAGTACGCATCATTGTTCCGTCATCATCCATAATTTCACAGCAAAGACCGCACTGCTTTAACCCCGCAAGACGACACAAATCAACAGTTGCTTCTGTGTGACCATTTCTTACTAAAACACCGCCTTCCCTTGCAATCAAAGGAAACATATGTCCAGGTCGTCTAAAATCTTCAGGCTTAGAATTTTCATCAACACAAGCAAGAGCAGTAACAGAACGTTCCGCAGCAGAAATACCCGTACTTGTTGACTTATGATCAATTGAAACTGTAAAAGCTGTTTCATGATTATCTGTATTTTTACTTACCATTGGATGAAGATTAAGTTTTGCAGCAAGTTCTTCACTCATTGGAGTACAGATAAGACCCTTCCCATGACATGCCATAAAATTAATATTTTCCTGACTGGCAAACTCACCGGCACAGATAAAATCTCCTTCGTTTTCACGATCTGGATCATCTGTAACCAAAATAATTTTTCCCTGACGCAAAGCATCAAGAGCTTCTTCAATTTTATTATATTTAAATTCCATAAAATCTCCTGTATTTTTTAACAACTTTTAATTTTAATAAATTATTCCATTAAAAAATCCATAATCTTTTTATCTCTCTGTTTTTGAAGATTATTTTTGTCTTCCAAAGATGTAAAAGTCAAAAGTCTTTCAACATATTTTGCAATTACATCATTTTCAAGATTAACACTATCCCCAATTTTTTTAGAAAGCAAAGTCGTTTCTTCACCTGTATGAGGAATTATACTAACTGCAAACTGATCAGAAAAAACTTTTGCAACAGTCAGACTTACACCGTCAATTGCAACAGAACCTTTTTCAACAATTAATTTTAAAATTTTTTCTTCTGCCTGAATGTATATCCAGACTGCATTTGAATCATTTACAATTTTTTTTATTATTCCAGTACCGTCAATATGACCGCTTACAATATGTCCGCCAAAACGACCATTTAAAGACATTGCTCTTTCAAGATTTACAGAAGAATCTTTTTTAAGACTTCCAAGATTTGAACGATTTAAAGTTTCATTCATAACATCTGCTGTAAAAGTAGAAGAAGTTAATTGAGTAACCGTAAGACACACACCGTTTACTGCAATACTGTCTCCAACATTTGTATTCTCAAGAACCTTACTTGCACTAATACAAATCTTTCCATTTTCTGCAGAAATAACTTTTCCTTTTTCTTCAACAATTCCTGTGAACATAAAAAAAATCCCCAGACACTCCAGGGATTGTAAAAAAAATAACGTAAAAAATATGTTACTTCTTTCATCCAGACTCTACTGTCGGCTGCGGAATTTCACCGCATCATGTCATTTCATAAGAAACAACTCGCTGGCTTACACAAAAGTGCTTACAGCCGGTGAGGACTTTCACCTCGCCCTGAAGTTTTTATAAATATAGCAGATTACATTTTATTCTTCAATATATTATATTCAATCATCAAATCATTTTTAAAAGTAAAAATATTTTTTACTTCCATTTCAAAGGCATCTTTTACTTCATCAACACCACTTCCACCTACAGGTGACAAAGCATTTTTTCCGCCAAAGATTTTTGAACAAACAAAAGCATAAACTTTATTTACAAGACCGCTTTGTAAAGCACTAAAATTTATTTCACTTCCACCTTCAACTAAAACGCTATCAATGTTTAATTTTCCAAGTTCATTCATTAACATATAAAAATCAATTATTTTTTTTCCGTCTGCATTAATTTTTTCATCAAGAGGCAGCATTTCAATTCCAAAAGATTTAAGTTCTTCAACCTTATTTTTATTTTCATTAAAACAATTTTTTGAGCAGGCAAGAATTGTTCTGATATTTTGTGCAGTTTTTACGATTTTACAGTCAAGTGGAATTTTTATCTGCGTATCACAAATAATTCTCACAGGATTTCTTGTACCATATAATTCTACTGAAGAATTAATTACATCTTCACTTTTTTGTATATCAATACGGCAACTTAAAAGCGGATCATCTTTTAGCACAGTTCCAATACCACAAAGAATTGCAAAATATTTATTTCTTAAAGTATGAACATATTTTCTTGATTCTTCATTTGAAATCCACCTGGATTTTCCACTAAAAGTTGCAATTTTTCCATCAGCAGTCATAGCATATTTTAAAGCAATATATGGCTTTTTATGCGTAATGTAATAAAAGAAAATTTCATTTAAGGCATCACATTCTTCTTTCATAAAATCAGTAACTACTTCTATTCCGTTTTCTATAAGATAAGAATTTCCTTTTCCGCTTACAAGAGGATTTGGATCACGAGAACCTACAAAAACTTTTTTAATACCGCTTTCAACTAAAGCCCTGCAGCATGGAGGCTGTTTTCCAAAATGACAACATGGTTCTAAGGTAACATACATAACGGCCCCTTTAGGACTATTTCCAAGCGAAAGACAATTTTCTAAAGCATCTCTTTCTGCATGAAGCTGCCCGTATTTATGATGAAATCCCTGTCCAATTATTTTTTTTTCTTTAACAATCACAGCTCCAACAAGAGGATTAGGATTTGTCCAGCCCTGCCCTTTTAATGCAAGTTCTATTGCTCTTTTCATAAAATCTTTGTCTGTCATTTTTTTACCCTGAATGAAAATTATAATTTTTTTAAATAAAACACAAGGTCATAAAATATTTTTAATTTTTATAAGTTCCGTATAAAATATTTTTTTAGTAACATAAAATTCCAATTATTGTGTTATAATTACAAAACAAATAAGAGGGGTCTAAAAAAGACTTCGAGGAGTAAACCATGAAAAAGATATATTCAATTGCACTGACAGCAGCATGTGTTCTTGCATTAGCAGGATGTTCTTCTACAAAAGAAATTGTAAAAGTTATTCCAACAAATACTTCTACAAAAACTGGAATGGATGCAATTCCTCAGGAAGAACTTGCAAAGGCAAACAACCTTAATAACTTTGAAAACGGAGCATTTGCCTCATTTAAAGATGCAGAACTTACAGAAAAAGGACTTGAAGATAAATATATTTCAATTTCTACAGATGAAAAAGATGCATTAAATCTTCTTACAACTGGGGAAGATAAAGCACTGGCAGTAAACTTTAATCTTGGCAAAGAAAATAAAACACACAAACTAAATTTTACTTTTAAAGAACCAATAAGTATGACTAATTCATTTATCAGTCTTTGTGCTTATATACCAGGAGAACTTGCATACCTTAATGAAAATAATTTTAATTCTTCTATCAAAGTTTCATTAAACGGTCAGTCTTTAGAAATTGCAGATATTGATTTTGTAAAAATAGGTGCAGGCTGGAAATATTTTACACTTAACTTTGACAGAGGCACTTACACTTTTGGTGACATAAGCGGTCAGTTAAAAAGACCAGCAGACTTAGATAAAGTTTCTTCGATTGAAGTTGAAGTTGAAGGAAAAGAAGTAAATGCAAACCTTAATGCACCAGTAATAATGGACTTTATTACAATTGTAGCAGTTCCTGAAAAATAATATTGATAATTTAAGATCAAAAAAATAAGGTCTACCCCGCGGTAGACCTTATTTTTTTTACACGCACTTACAAAGAAAATTTTTCAAGTCTTCTGCAGGCTTCTTCAACATCCTCACGATGACCAAAACAACTAAATCTTATAAAAGACTCACCTGCCGGACCAAAACCGCTTCCTGGAGTTGTAACAACATTACATTCATCTAAAATTCTGTCAAAAATATCCCAGCTTTTATATGAAGGAAACTTTACCCAAAGGTAAGGAGAATCTCCAGTATAATAAACTTCAACTCCCTTAGAAGCAAAGTTCTGTCCATGAAGTGTTTTTTCCATAATACGGGCATTTTCAAGATAATAATCAACTAGAGACTTCATTTCTTTAAGACCTTCTTCATCAAGGGCTGCAAGTCCGCCTCTCTGGGCAATATTTGAAGCACCGTTAAATAAAGTTGTCATTACCCTGTTCCAGTCCTGTTTTACAGGTGTTCCATCGGCAAACTTAAGATCAGAAGGTACAACAGTCCATCCCAAACGAACTCCAGTAAAACCTGCTGGCTTAGAAAATGAATTTACCTCAATGGCACATTTTCTGGCTCCCTCAATTTCATAAATTGTCTTAGGAAGTTTTTCATCCCGTATAAAAGCAAAATATGCAGCGTCAAAAATAATAATGCATTCTTTTTCAAGAGCAGTTTTTACCAATTCCTCAAGCTGATTTCTAGTTGCAACTGCCCCAGTCGGATTATTTGGTGAACAAAAATAGATAAGTGAATTTTTCTTCACAGACTTAAGGTCAGGAAAAAAATTATTTTCTGGTGTACAAGGAAGATAAGTAATTCCCTTATAACCTCTGCCATTAGATTTTCCCGCAGAACCAACTACAACGCTTCCGTCTACGTAAACAGGATATGCCGGGTCCTGAACAGCAGCAGGAGTTTTTGCTCCAAAAAGTGTCTGAACACGAGCAATGTCACACTTAGCACCATCACTTACAAAAACTTCATCTGCAGAAATCATATTTGGATATAAAACACTGGCAATCTTTTCACGCAAGGCAGTAAGTCCCTGTTCATCTCCATAACCAGAATATCCCTCTTTAGTTCCAAGACTTGCAGCATAGTCAGCCATAGCCTTTGTAATATGAGGAGTTAAAGGTTCAGTTGTATTTCCAATTCCAAGACTTATAATTTTTGCATCAGGATGCTTTGCCTGATATTCCCGACGTCTTTTTGCTACTTCAGGAAAAAGATATCCTGCCGAAAGATTTGCAAAACCACTGTTACGCTTAATCATATGTATTACCTACCTGTTAATTTTAAAGGACATTTGATAAAACTCACCTTAACTGCAAAAACGTTACAATATGTATCTTGAAAGATCCTGATCCTGTGTAAGACCTTTAAGCTTACGGTCAACATCTTCACCAGTAATTGTTATTGTTTCACCCTTATGCTGATCTGCATCAAAACTTATTTCTTCAAGAACAGTTTCCATAACAGTATGCAGACGACGGGCACCAATATTTTCCTGATGAGCATTAACTTCTGCTGCAAGATATGCCATGCGGTCAATTGCTTCATCAGAAAACTTTAAAGTTACACCTTCTGTTTCAAGTAAAGCTTCATACTGCCTAACAAGAGCATTTTTTGGTTCAGTAAGAATTTTCTTAAAATCTTCCTGACTAAGAGATTCAAGTTCAACTCTTAAAGGGAAGCGTCCCTGAAGTTCCGGAATAAGATCACTTGGTGCTGCAACACTAAAAGCTCCTGCTCCTATAAAAAGAATATGAGTTGTGTTTATTACACCCCATTTTGTATTTACATTGCTTCCTTCGATAATCGGAAGAATATCACGCTGAACACCTTCACGGCTTACACTTTGACCTGAAGCTTCTCCACGGACTGCAATTTTGTCAATTTCATCAATAAAAATAATTCCGCTCTGTTCAACACGCTCTTTTGCTTCATCGGCAACTTTATCATTATCTGTAAGACGATCCAAAACGTCTGCCATAATAATATTTCTTGCTTCCTTAACAGTAACTTCTTTTTTATGAGACCTTGAGCCCCCCTGCAGCATCTGCTGTAAAGAAGAAATTCCGTCAGCAAAATCATCCATGCTTCCGCCACCTAAGACACCCATTGCCGGCATTGAATTTCTATTATGTACTTCAACTTCAACCAGACGATCTTCAAGTTTACCTTCACGAAGCATAGTACGAAATTTTTCACGGGTTAAAGACAAATCCTGAGCATTAGAATCAGACTTTTCTTCAACTTTTTCTTCTTCCACAGGAGCTTCTATTGATTCAGAATTAACTGGCTTTCCATCAGCACCCAGCGGCATTGCAATTGTAATCGTACTACCAGAAACAGGAGAATTATCTCCTCCAAAAACATTTCCAAATACTTTTACAGGATTATTTTTCTTTTCCTTAGATTTTTTATTTTTTTTAGGATTTGAACCTGGTAAAAGTAAATCTAAAAGTTCTTCTTCTACTTCAGGGGCAGCTTTTTCACGAAGTTTTTCCTGCTCTTCCTGTTTTACCATGTTAACACCTACAGCCATAAGGTCACGAACCATGCTTTCTACATCACGGCCAACGTAACCTACTTCTGTATATTTTGTTGCTTCTACTTTTAAAAATGGAGCACCGCAAAGTTTTGCAAGACGACGGGCAATTTCTGTCTTACCAACACCTGTAGGTCCTATCATCAGAATATTTTTTGGAGCAACTTCATCCCTTATATCTTCTGCAAGTTTTAAGCGACGACTTCTGTTACGAAGGGCAACTGCAACGCACCTTTTTGCCTTATTCTGACCAATAATATATGTATCAAGTTTTTCTACAATTTGCTTTGGAGTTAAATTAAGTGCTAAATCTACTTTTTCAGACATTAGAGTTCCTCTACTTTAACGTGATTATTTGTATAAATACAGATATTTCCTGCAATAGCCAAAGACTTCTGGGCAATTTCTTTTGCACTAAGAGAACTGTTTGAATCCATATAAGCAAGGGCTGCAGCATAAGCGTAATTTCCGCCAGAACCAATTGCAAGTACATCGTTTTCAGGCTCAATAACGTTTCCGTCACCACTTACCAAATAAATTCTATCTTTATTTGCAACTATTAAAAGAGCTTCAAGTTTCTGAAGTGAACGATCTGTACGCCACATTTTTGCAAGTTCAACAACAGAACGATATAAATCTCCATTGTATTCCTTAATTTTTGTTTCAAACTTATCAAACAAAGTCATGGCATCTGCAACACTTCCGGCAAATCCCGTAAGAATTTTTCCATCATAAATCTTACGAACCTTTGTAGCATTGCCCTTCATAATTGTATTTCCCGCAGTTACCTGACCATCTCCTGCCATGGCAACGTGTCCATCTTTCTTAACTGCAATAACTGTAGTACTTCTTATTTTTTCGTTAATTTCCATAGATTAAATATAATAACAAAAAGGTCTGACGGCAAGTAGGTTTTAGAGCAAATATAGAGTTTAAAATAAAAGCTAATCTTTTTTTCCACTATGAGGATGAGATTGTCTGTATGTTTCCTTAAGCTGTTCTTTTGTAAGATGGGTATAACGCTGAGTTGTAGAAAGACTTGAATGCCCAAGCATTGCCTGAACATACCTTATATCTGCTCCATTAGAAAGCATTGCAGTTGCAAAAGAATGCCTAAAGGAATGAGGACTGATTGAAAGCTTATTTTCTGCACATGAAGCATATTTTGAAACTATATACCAGATTCCTTTTACAGACAAAGCACTACCCTTTTGATTTATAAAAATACTGTCAACTTCATTTACACAACCTTTAAGACTTTGAGGAAAACGCAATTTTCTTTCTTCTAAATATTTTTTTAAAGAATCAACTGCATCTTTTTCAAAATAAACACGACGGTCTTTTTTACCTTTACCCCTGATCATTGCACTTTTATAGTCAAAACTTATATTTGAAAAAGTTAGAGATGCCATTTCTGCAACACGACAGCCTGAAGAATAAAGCATTTCAAAAAGAGCCCTATCGCGGGCAGGCCAGAGTTTTCTGGGACTTTCTAAAACAGATACAGATTCCACAAGATGATTAAATTCATTTTGTGTCATAAAAGAAGGCAGATGCTTTGGAATTTTTACAGTCTTTAATTCAAGAGCCGGATTTTTACTAATATACTTAAAACGCTTGCAGTAAGCAAAAAGTCCTCTTATGGCAGCAATAAAACGATTTATACTGGCAGAAGAAAATTTTTTTTTACTTAAAGAAGCAATACAAAATCTCAAATCTTCTGTTGAAACATTATAAAGTTCTCTCTCTTGACCAAGACAGTCAAAAAGATGCTTAAAATCTTCCGTATAGGCAGTTACTGTATTTTGAGACAATGCCCTTACACTTGAAAGATAAAGAAGAAACTCATCAGCAGCTTCTTTTAGTGTATGAGGAATATTTTCTGTAATATCTTTTACACTGACATCTTCTGACATCTAAGCCTTATTATTTTTTTTATCTTCTTCATTAGCTTTTGCAAATTCACCAGCGGCTTCAGCAGCAACAGCTTCATCTGCGGAATGTAAATAATCACAATCCGGATTTATACATGACTTATATGTTCCGTTCTTTTTATCGTATTTTTCAACCAGGAACCATCCACACTTAGGACAGTTAACATCTATAGGCTTAAAATGCGTAATAAAATCACATGAAGGATAATTTGTACAACGGTAAAATTCTTTTCCACGACCCTTAGTTTTTCTTGCAACAATTTCACCATTACAGCCCTGTCGCGGACATTTTGCTAAAGGAATTGACTTTGTATTATGACACTCAGGAAATCCGGAACATGCAAGAAAGTAACCAAAGCGGCCAAGTTTTTTTACCATAGGCTTACCGCACTTTTCACAAACTTTGTCCGTAACTTCATCAAGTGTACCTTTTAAACTTTCTGCAGTATCTGTTACTTCATCAACACGCTTTTTAAACGGACCGTAAAAATCTCCAATCATGTTGTTCCATACAAGAGTATTTTTTTCAACATCATCAAGTTTATTTTCTACGTCGGCAGTAAAATTTTCATTAATTACTTCAGGGAAAGATTCAACTAAAATTTTGCAGATTATTTTTCCAAGCATTGTAGGAACCAGCTGCTTATTACTTCTTGTAACATAATAGCGGTCTAAAAGAACTGAAATAATAGGTGCATAAGTTGAAGGACGGCCAATACCCTTTTCTTCAAGAGTTTTTACAATCGAGGCATCTGTATAACGAGCAGGACCCTGAGTAAAATGCTGTTCAGGATAAAAAGTACCACTTGTAAGCAATTCATCTTTTTTGAGCGAAGGAAGTGAACCTGTTACTTCTTCTTTTGAAGAAAGAGTTTTTATTACATTATAAAAGCCTTTTTCACTTACTTTACTTGATGAAATTCTAAAAAGTGCTTCTCCGGCTTTTATGTCAACACTTGTACTTAAAGTCTTTGCATTTTTCATCTGGCTTGAAACAAAGCGTTCCCAGATTATTGAATAAAGACGCAGCTGATCTCTTGTTAAATATTCCTTTACACTTTCAGGTGTATATTTTACATAAGTTGGACGTATTGCTTCATGAGCGTCCTGGGCAGCCTTACCTACAGAATATTCAATTTTTTCGGCAGGTAAATCCTGTGGGTAATTCTTTCCAATCCAGTCTCTTACATCATCAATAGCAGTCTGTGAAATACGGGTTGAATCTGTACGCATATAGGTAATTAAACCGACACGACTTGAACCAATCTGCACACCCTCGTATAACTGCTGAGCAATCTGCATAGTTTTTCTTGAAGTATAACCAAGCCGGTTTGCACTTGCCTGCTGAAGTTTAGATGTAGTAAAAGGAGCTTTTGGACGAACAGTTTTTTCTGTTTCCTTAATATCCGCAACAATACATTCAGAACCCTGAATTTCTGCAATAATATCCTTTACAGACTGTTCATTTTTTAACTCAGGTTTTGCACCTTTGTACTGAACAAGCTGGGCTGTAAACTTTGTCTTACCCTTCTGAAAATCAGCATCAAGTGACCAGTATTCTTCCGGAATGAAATCTTCAACTTCTTTTTCACGCTCACAAATAAGCCTTAAGGCAACAGACTGAACACGTCCTGCACTTAAACCATTTTTTACTTTTTTCCACAATAAAGGACTTAAATTATAACCTACAAGTCTGTCCAAAACACGACGGGCTTTCTGAGCATTAACTTTTGCTTCATCAATTTCACGCGGATTTTTTACAGCTTCCTTGATAGCCAGAGGTGTAATTTCATTAAAAACAATACGTTTTGTAGGTGTTGAATTTTTTGAATGAAAAGCATTATTTAAATGCCAAGCAATTGCCTCTCCTTCACGGTCGTTATCCGATGCAAGTAAAACAACATCTGCATTTTTAGCATCTTTTTGAAGTTCCTTTAACAGTTTTGCCCTGCCACGAACTGTAATATATTCTGGTTCAAAATTATTTTCTACATTAATTGCAAGTCGACTTTTTGGAAGATCTATAAGATGTCCCATAGAAGCTTTTACCGTATAACCTGTTCCTAAATAATGTTCAATAGTTTTAGCCTTAGCTGGAGATTCCACAATTACAAGGGTCTTTTTTTTTGTAGTTTTCTTTAAAGCCTTTGGAGCCTTGGCCTTTGCACTTTTTGTCTTCTTTGCAGCACTTTCTGCCATAAACTTTACCTCTTAACAGGGGCAGCCTTATTAAAGTTTCCTAAAATAAATCCAGCTGACCGCCTTTATATTTACACAAGCATTTACCCGGAGCCAAAGCCCTTGCAAGTAAATACTCATTATAATTTTCAATTACCAAAGCACCATCTGCAACATAGCGCTCACAGACATTAAACAGTTTTGCTTCAAGGTTTGCCTTTTTTGACGCCTTAAGTTTTTTTTCTGCCACAAGATTCATTTTTTTTGCATCTTGACAGAAAGCAGACTTAAAAAAAAACAAATCCCTGTTGTTTTCAAGTGCAAAATCTGCAGTTATTAAGGCACCACTTCCCGGAGGAGCCTGCACAACCAGTGTAGCTGGACTAAGACCTGCTATTATCCTGTTGCGCTGAACATAACGCCATGGTTCAGGAAAAACTCCCGGAGGATACTCACTTAAAAGAAGTCCTCCTGCATTAAGAATTCTTTTTGCAAGACCTGTATGAGCGTGAGGAGTCACGGTGTCCATTCCGCATGGTAAAACCGCAGCAGTAGCCCCAAATCCCTTTTCTAAAGAAACAAGAGCCCCCCTGTGAGCAAAAGCATCAGAACCCGAAGCTAAACCACTTATAACCGTCATTCCATCTCTGGCAGCATCTTTTGCAAAATCAAAAGCATCAACTGCACACTGACGGCATAAATTTCTTGTTCCTACAACAGAAACACAGAGGTTTGAAAGAACACTCCACTTACCTCTGTAAAAGAGCATGTATGGTGGATTAAATACTTCCCTCAATAAAGCGGGATAAGCTTTATCATCATGCCTTATACAAGAAATAGAATAGTTTTCCAGCAAAAAAGCACATTTTTGTGCCATAGCCAGAGCAGTCTTTCCGTCCCAAACAGCAGTCTTTACAGTTCTGCCGACAAGCTTTTCAATGTCTTCTATAGACAATAGACCAACTTCAGTTAAACTGTCAAGATTTTTTCGTAAAATATCCTTTTCTTTAACGGAAAGAAATGTAATCTGAGATAAAACAAGGTCAATTTCATTCAAACTTTTTAACATACGTTAAAATTAAGAATAAAATAAAGACAAGTCAAGAAAACTGTTAAATTATTCTGCTATTTATTCCACTTTACTGATCACGACCTGAAGCACTAAGTGCTGCACTTCTGTTTTCTTTAGCCTGAGCTGTTTTTTGTGCATTTGGATTAAGTGAAATAATTCTGTCATAAAGTTCTATAGCCTTATCAAACTGACCTGTTACATAATATGCTGCGGCAAGTACAAAAAGTCCATCTGAATCTTTTTTCTGAACTGAAACATATTTTTCCATATAAGGAATTGCTTTTTCACTTTCATTTAAATTAAAAACATAAAGTACACCAAGTGAATACATTGCCCTATACTGTTTTGAATCTAACTCCAGGCACCTTAAAAATGAACTTTCTGCCAGAGAGTAATATCTTTTCTTTTCTGAAAGATTTGAACTTGCATTAAAATCAAGGGAAGCATTTGCCATATGAGAAGCACACACTCCAACATAATAAAAAAGGTTTGCATTGTCTGGATAATAACCTATTGCCTGCTGAAAACAAGGTAAAGCTTTTCCATACATTTCTTTATCTACATAACGAGTGCCCAAAATTTTATACCAGATTCCAAGCTGACCGTCTGTTAAGACTAAGTCTTCTGCCCTTTGTCCATATTTTGAAATTGCATCTTCTAATTCTTCAACTGTATTTGGATTAGAAACACCTTCTTCAAGTTTCTGCAGACGCTTTATTTTTTTTGAATCAGATGAACAAGAAATCATTGTAAATGCAATAAAAATTGCTGTGAGTGTTAAAAATGTTTTTTTCATAAATTCCTCCAGAATTATTAATATCTATTAAGTAACATCAAATCTTATTTTACAGATGCTATGTACCCTTATGTTCTGGAAAATATTCTTTATGAATGTCTGCCAACTGCTGGTCATCAACGTGAGTGTAAATTTGCGTCGTAGATAAATCTGAATGACCTAAAAGTTCCTGCACAGACCGTAAATCTGCTCCTCCGTTAAGCATGTGGGTTGCAAAGGAATGACGAAGCGTATGAACTTTAGCCTTTACACCTGACTTTACTTCCATTGCTTTAAAATTTTTCCAGATTCCTTTTCTTGAAAGTTTTTGACCACGGAAATTTAAAAAAACTTCATCAACAGTCTTTTTACCTGCAAAAACAGGGCGAACTTCATTTATATATTTTTTTAACCAGTCCCTAGCAGCATCTCCAAAAGGTACAATTCTTTCTTTATCACCTTTTCCACGTACAATGATTATCTGTTCATCAAAATGAATGTTTGAAAGCAGAAGATCTGAAGCTTCACTTATTCTTAGACCGCAACTGTATATAAGTTCGTACAAAGCCCTGTCCCTGACTCCTAAAGGCGTACTTGTATCAATTGACAAAAGCAATGCATCTACTTCTTCTACAGAAAGAACTTTTGGCAGAGTACGGCTAGCTTTTGGACGTTCAAGTTCAAGTGCAATATTTTCTTGCCAGACATTTTTACGTACTAAAAAATTTCCAAAGGCTCTAAGTGAAGAAATGTCTTTTGCAAGGGAAAGCTCATTAAGCCCTGAAGTTTTTCTGTATGCAAGATAATAAAGCATCGTCTGCGTACTTACTTTTTCAAGACAGATATTGTGTTCTTCAAGATAGTCTAAAAATTCTTTTGTACAGCCTTGGTAAGTCTGTGCGGTAAGCAAAGCATGTCTTTCTACAAGAATGAGGTCGGAATAAAAATCATTCAAAATACGGACAGAACTTTCCATTACCGCAAAAAACTATTCACTTAAATTAATTGATCTTGAAAGACCTTTTTTAGCTGCCTGTTGTCTATACCATGCCGGCTGTTCAATATCATTAGGATTTACAACAAAATCATCTGGAACTGCAGCACCGTGACTTGATATATTATTATCAAAGAATGAAGATATTCCTTCTTTTTTACCGTTTTCGTTTACAGGTGCATTTGCATGAGGTACATCAAGATTAGCATTATTCATAAAACTAAATCCGCCTGGATTATCAAGACTTGTTGCACTTACAGCATCTGTATTGCCAAAAATACTGTCTCTTGAAATATCAGGCTTAAATACATTTTCAAAATCTTTTCTGCTAAATACATCTTCATTTTCTGCTTCAGTAGAACTTTCACTCTGGTCAATCTGATTAAATCCTGTTGCTATTACAGTAACAGTAACTTCATCTCCCATTGACTCATCTGTAATCTGCCCCCAGAATACCTGATGATCACGGGCTGCAGTTTCACAGATTGTATTTACAATTTCACTTGTTTCATCCATAAGGAGACTTTCACCACCGCAAATGTTGATAAGAATATTTTTTGCACCATCAATTGTACGGTTTTCAAGCATAGGATTGTTAATAGCCTGCTGGGCTGCTTCAAGTGCCTTATTTTCTCCAGAACCACGACCAACGCCAAGAATTGCTTCACCCTGATTTTTCATTACAGTAGTTACATCGTT
>CAZALL010000028.1:0-15497 GCA_964485955.1 uncultured Treponema sp.
CCCATACATTTTTTATTATACAAATATGCAAATTTAAGTCAATTACATTTTAGACAAAAAAAGACATAGTTTATACAAAGTTTTATAAAAGTTGTCAAGTATTGCGTGTAATGTTGTATTTTTTAGTTTTCTTGAGACTTTATTTTTTTTACTATAAAATCTGCGTCACTGCATTCTGTCTGTTCGCGAGTTAAAAGATTTTTTAGTAAAATTTTGTTGTCGTCACAAATTGTAATTCCCCAGGTAACGCATTTTTTTTCTGCAAGATTATACTGCTGTACAATTTTTTTTGCTTCTGGGAAAACTTCAACTGCAAGACCTTTGTCTCTAAGTTCTGTTGCCAGTTTGTGGTATTGGGTAAGTTTTTTTTCATCTGTATTGAAAATTTCTACATCAAGGTAGCTGCCTTTTGTTTTACTTATGCCCAGTTGTTCAAGACCTGCAAGAAGTCTGTCAAGACCTATGGAAGCCCCGACGCCAGAAACTTTTTGCTTCATGTAAAGTCCTGCAAGATTGTCGTAGCGGCCACCGGAACAAACTGAACCTATTGAAGGAAGATCATTTAAAAATGTTTCGTAAACTACGCCTGTGTAATAATCAAGTCCGCGCGTAATTGATGGGTCAAGAACATATGTGCTTTCAATTCCGCTTGATTTCATCATTTCATAAATAGTTTTCATTCGTTTTGTATCTTCATCTTCACCGCCTGCAAGTTTTTCAATGTGGCTTAATGTAGATTCAAAATCATTTTGTGGAACAATGTATTCAAGTATTTTTTCTGCAAGTTCTTTTGAAGCTGTAATTTCTGTGAGTTCGTTATTAACTTCTTCTTTACCGATCTTTGCAAGTTTATCAACAACGCGTAAAATATCTTCTGACTTTTCCTGCATGCCTATGTTAGCTAAAAATCTGTTAAAGATTCCGCGGTGATTTATTTTTATTGTAATTTTTTCAACACCAATAGCTTTTAGGGCAGATTTCATAAGTGAAAGAATTTCAAAATCTGTTGAAGCACTGTCACTGCCTACGCAGTCAAAATCGCACTGTACAAATTCTCTGTAGCGACCAGCTTGAGGTTTTTCACCACGCCATACTTTTGAAATATGATAGCGCTTAAATGGAAAATAAAGTTCGTTGTAATGTTCTGCAGTAAAGCGGGCAAAAGGTACTGTAAGATCAAAACGCAGTGCAATGTCTCTTTTTCCCTGGTCTTCAAAATGATATACCTGTTTTTCTGTTTCGCCATTACTTTTTCTAAGAAGAATTTCAGTGTATTCAAGTGCAGGTGTGTCAATTGGAACAAAACCGTATGAACGGAATGTTTTTGTAAGTTTTTCCTGAAGATCCTGTCGTAAAATTTCTGCTTCAGGAAGTGAATCTCTAAATCCTTTTAATACTTTAGGTTGAATTAATGTGTCCATGTTCATATAATAGTAAATTAAGAGGTTAAAATCAATGCTGCTGGCTATAGATATTGGAAATACAAATGTTGTGTGTGCTGTCTTTGACGGAGAAAACCTTGTTAAAGAATTTAGAATGGCAACGGACATTAATCGTACCAGCGATGAATATACAGCAACTTTAATTGGTCTTATGAACTCTATGAATCTTGTAGAGCGTAATTTTTCTTCTTCAATTTTAAGTTCTGTAGTTCCAGATTTAACAGGACCTTTTATAAGTGTTGTCACAAATATTACTGGAAAAAAACCTTTTCTTTTATCTTCAGATCAATATTATAAACTTCCGCTTAAAATTCCTCAGACTGCTGTGCATGAAATTGGAACTGATTTACTTGCAAATGCTGTTGAGGCATGGAAACGCTTTAAGTGTGCAAATATTGTAGTTGATTTTGGAACAGCACTTTCTATTATTACAACAGATTCTAAGGCAAATATTCAGGGCGTTGCAATTGCACCGGGAATTAAAACTGCTGTTCATTCACTTTTTGCAAAAACAGCCCAGTTACCAGAAGTTCCTTTAGTTGCTCCAAAAAATGCCTTAGGTCAAAATACAATTCATTCAATTCAGGCAGGAATTATTTTAGGCTATAAAAGTCTTGTTGAAGGTCTTATTGCAAGGACAAAACAAGATTTATATGAACTTACAGGAGATAAGGCTCAAGATATAAAAGTTATTGCGACTGGCGGATTAAACAATGTTCTAAAACCTATAACTGATGTTTTTTCTGATGTAGATAAAAATCTTACAATGTACGGGTTAAAAACGATTGCTGAAATTTTTACATCTTATGAAAATCTTCATGTTCAATAAGGTGAATAAATTGCACTCCTTGTCCTGAACTTACATCCTGCTGTAAGACGGCACCTTCTGCTGTTTCTAAAAATGCAGGTGATATTCCGGCAGTTAAAACTTTTTCTGTTCTTAAAACACCTATGTCTTCTGCTTTTAGAACGTGTCCTTTTTTTAAATCTTTCATGTAGTGAAGGGAGCGGTTTGTTTTTCCATAATTTTCTTTTTCGGATAAAGCAAGTTTTTTTATTCCGCTTCCAATGACTGCTTTTATTTTGTCTGTATCATATTGCTGTGAGAGCTGTCTTAAAATTTCACATTGGCCTAAAGATAAGATTTGCCCCTGACCAAAATTTTTTTGTTCATCACTGTCTGTTTTTATAGGTGTAAAAATCTGATCTTTTGAGTAGCGGTTTAACACAGCCTGTGACTGATGAACGCAATGAACCATGTGTGCAAATTGTTCTCCTGTGAGTGCAACTTTATCATCTAAACCGTCTGTATCGTTGGAAATTGTAATATGTTTTTCAATCATCACTGAACCAAATACTACAGAAAGTACTGGAACTAAAACTGCATCTCTTGAATGATCACTTAAACCTGTTTTTATTCCAAAAATATTTCTTAGAGTTTCAATGCATTTTACATTGTATTCTTCTTCGGGAGCAGGGTAACTTGTAATGCAGTGGAGTAGTGTTAAATCTTTTACAGGTGAAAGAATTGAAATTGCATTTTCCAGATCACAAAGTTTTGAAACTCCACTCGAAATAATTACTTTAATTTTGCTACATGTTTTTGCAATTTCTTTTAAAAGCGGAATATGATTTACTTCTGGACTTGCAATTTTTACTGCATCAGGTTTTATTGAAATAAGTTCTTTAAGTGACTTAAGCCCAAAAGGTGAACAGTAAAAAAGTAAATTTTGAGAATGGGCATAGTCAAGGCATTTTTTATAAAAATTTTTATCACATTCAAGTTTTTTAAAACTGTCATAAAGCCTTATGTTCCCACCAGGAAGTTTTACATAGCCTGTATCGGGATGTAATATTTCATCAGCATAAACCCATTGAAATTTTACTGCATCGGCTCCTGCATTTTTTGCAAGGTCAATAAGTTTTTTTGCTTTTTCTAATGAACCATTGTGGGCAGTTCCAATTTCTGCAACTATTGTCATGTAAAAATAATAGCATACTTACTCTTTTGATGCTATAATGACAGCATGATTAAACCTTTTGTCAAACTAATTAAAGCTTTATGCTCAAACACAAATCCTTCAGAAATAGCACATGCTTTTGCCTGCGGAATGCTTCTTGGTTTTATGCCAAAGGATAATCTTCTCTGGTATATTATATTTATTGCATTTTATTTTTTACGAATACAAAGAAGTGTTTTAACTCTTTCACTTCTTTTAGGAACATTTTTTGCTCCTCTTTTGGATAATGTTTTTAATGCTCTAGGAAATTTTATTCTTACAAGGCAGTGTCTTTTTTCTTTTTATCAATGGCTTTTAAATATTCCTTTTATGTCTTTTACAAAATTTAATAATACTGTTGTAATTGGTTCTTTTGTTTTTGGACTTATTGCATACATTCCGTTTTTTGCTCTTGCAAGATTTGTTACTTATCTTTTTAGAAAATATGCAGCAGACGGATTTAATAAATGGCAGCTTGTTAAAGTTATAAAGCAGCTTCCGATGATTGAAAAAATTGCAAAAATTTCAGGAGAGGCATGATATGAAAAGTATAGAAGAAAAAAGAAATCTTTCTGTAAAGAAACTTCCGGGAATTTTTAAAAAGTCATATAGTGAAAAAACTTTTGAAAAAAAGATTTTAAATAAACTTTATATTCCTCAGGATAAAGATTTTGTTAAAAATATATTTGCAAAGGGTTGTGATAAAAAAAATCCAGATTTTTACAGTGTAAATAAAGAACTTTGTTTTACTAAAAAAGAAATAAAAAAGTATAAGCTTCTTGCAAAACAGATAAAAAAACAGCATGGCAGAATTAAGTTTCTTCCGCTTATTGCAGTTGTTGTAGGACTTTTTTTGCTTGCAGTTTTTGTGACGGTATTTAAAAATCCTCTCGCAAAAAAGGTAATTGTTTCTTCATGTCAGTCAATTTTTGGTGCAAAGACAGAAGTTGAAAGTGTAAATGTAAGTTTTCTTTCAAGTTCAATTACAGTAAAAAATCTTGCTGTAGGAAATAAAGAAAGCGTAATGAAAAATCTTTTTGAAGCAGAAAAAATAGAAGCTGATTTTTCATTAGTGCAGGCATTAAAAGGTTCTTTTGTTGCACAAAATCTTGAAGTAAGCGGAATGCTTTTTAATACAGACAGAACTAGTTCTTGTGCTTTACCAGTAAAAGAAAAAAAACAGAAGTCTCAGAAAGAAAATAAATTTATGCTTTCTCTTACAAATTGTACAGACCAGGCAGTTAAAGAAATCAAAGAACAATCTTTTAATGTACTTGGGGGAAGTGATGTTGATTCAATTGTAAAAAATCTGGAGGAGCAGTTACAAACACCAAAAGTCGTATTGGAAACAAAACAAGAAGTTGAAGATATTACATCAAAATGGACTTCAAAGCCAGAGGAATTAAAAAATCAGCTTGATTCTTTTTCTTCAAGTATGGAAGAGTTAAAGACTTTGAATATTCAGAAAAATGATAAATCTTCATTACAGGATGCATTAAAAAAAATAAATGCTGCAATTACTCAGAGTGAGGAATTAAAAAAATCTTTTTCTTCTGTAATTGAAGACGTAAAACTTGATTCCGCACAGGTTGCTTCATGTTCGGCAAAAATACAAAATGCTGCAAAAGAAGATAAAAATTTAGCAGAAGGAAAGTTAACTGCAGTAAAAAACGCTGTAGAAAATTCAAAATCAATTATTACTAATTCCATGAATACTTTTGCTTACGATATGTTGGGTAAGGTGTATCCTTATATTTTAAAGGCAGTTGATTTTGGTACAAGTGAAAAGGCAAAAAATGCATTGTCATCGCTAAAATCTTCTGTAGATTCTTCTGCAAAAAATAAAAGTAAAGGTGCAAAAAGAGAAAAGAAAACTAAATCTGTTGCTACAAGAAGACTTTCTGGAACAACATACTGGTATTCAACAAAAGCACCTAAGTTTTTAATAGAGCGTGCATTTGCTTCTGGTGAAGGTTTTTCTGCTGAAATTACAAATTTGAGTTCTAACCAGGATATTAGTAATGCTCCGACAGTTTTAAATGCAGCATTCAATTTAAATAACGTAAATCATATAGCAGAGGGTGTTTTTGATATAAGGACTTCTTCTAGTGAACCTGTTTTAAAATTGACATATCAGGGTAATGGTTTTAAAACTGATTTTGATGGAACTAAAATTGCACAAAAGTCAGGTCTTCCTGTTATAAACTCAACTGCTTCACTTAGTGCTTCTCTTAGTGCTGATGAAAATTCTTTTGATCTCACAGGTTCTGCTTCTTTGTTTCCACTTACTTTAAGTTCTGATGGTTTTGAAAGTACTTTAATGACAGATTATTATCTTAAGGCTTTACAAACAGTTAATAAAATGAATTTAAGTTTTGATGGAAAATACACTTCTTCAGATGGATTAAATTTAGTACTCGGAGGAAATTTTGCAGATGTATTTGCTTCTACACTGGCAAGTCTTGCTCAAAATATTGGCCTGGATGCAAAGAAAGCTGCTCTTAATAAACTTAATGAAGAAATAAATTTAAATCAAAACCAGGTTCTTGCTTTGGTAAAAGAATTTACTGGAATTGAAAATGAAATAAATCTGCAGAATAAGACTCTTGAAGATTTACAAAATACTCTTGAAGAAAAGAAAACTGAAATTGAAAAAAAACTTAAGTCGTCTGCAGCAGATGCAATAATAAAAAGTGTAGGGGACACTGCTGGCGCTGATGAGGAAACTAAGGCAAAGGCTAGTGAATCTCTTAAGAAAAAATTTGGTCTTTAACATCTTTTGTGAAAAGGGAAGAAAGTAATATCATAATTTAGTATTTGGAAAAATTAAGAATTATTTTCTTCCCCTTCTGTTTACTTTAATTCTGTAGCCTGCAAAAATTCCGCCTCTTATAGTCCATTTGTTAATATCAAATGCATTAATATCTGCCATACCCATTATATAGATTCCATTATTAAAAATATAATAAAGGCGTAGCTGTCCATTTAATCCAGTATAGTCCTTAAAATCACAGATAGTTTCTGTATTATTATCTGGACTATTTGAAATATGGTAGAGATTAAAAAGCCACAATGTGTTTAGACCAAAGTTTGCGGCAAGTGACCAGTTTTTATTAAAGTTAAACTGATTGTGCAGATCAAATTTCATGTCGATGGTATTAAATTTTAATGTATATTCATCAAGTTTTTGTGAAAAGAAACTTGTGTTCATCTGAAAAGAAAATCCCATGTAAAAATGAGTGTTAAATTTATTAAGTATCCATGTTAAGTCAATTGCCGGACTTGCCCAGAGAAATTTATTGTTTAAGTCATCAGAATACTCTGTAAATTTATTTATATATGTCGGAGAATAACCGGCACCAATAAAAAAATCTTGCTTGTACCAAAAAGTTTTCTTCATCTCATACTTGTAAGCATAGTTACCTTTATTTTTTACAATGATAAGAAAACTGTTTTCGTTAATATCATTTGTGTTAATGTCCGGAAAAAATGCAAGCGAATCTTTTTCAATAGATCTTTCACTTTCTGTTAAAAGTTTTTTATCTTCTTCACTTTTATTTTTTTTGTCTTCTTCTAAATCTAGAATTTGAACATTTGAAACTGGTTTTCCTGCAAAATAAAATGTTGAATCTGGTAGTAAATTTATTCCGTAAAGTTTAAGACCTGGGGCGTTGTCAATATCTATATAAAATCTTTTTGGTTCTGTATAGGCAATGACAGGTTTTAATGCGGGTCTAATTTCAAGTTCATGCCAGGGTGCTTTAAATGCCCTGTTTCTAATATATGTTACAACTTTGTATCTGTACGAACCGTAGGGTAATATTAATTTTACAGAAGTTTTTTTTGTTCCGTAAATTAATACGTTCTCAAAACCTTCTTCAATTTGTTTTTTTTCTTCGCTACTTATGTCAATATGCTCTGATTTTTCTTTTTTTTCCTGTTTAAGTAATTCTTGAGTGCAATATAAAACTGCCTGTTTTACTTTGTCAGAATCATTTTTATTTGTAATCGGTCTTTGAATTATAATTACATATTTAGAAGCTTTTTCAACTTCCTGCCATTCAAGTGTCTGTTGATAGACGTAACCGTTTTTTGTTTTTATCCGTTCTGATGTGTTTTCTGGTGCTTCTTGAGCAAAAAAAAGTGTGTTAATAAAAAAAATAGATATAAATACAATAAAAGTTTTTTTAAGAAAATATTTTTTTGTCATATATGCTCCTAAGAAAATGTTAACGAAAATATAAGTAGTCTTATGTTTTTTAGTAAAATTTTATTTTTTAATTTGTGTTTACGTCTGCATAAATTTCAGTCTGCTTAACTCCATCTAATGCATCAATAATGCTACTTTGCATTTCAAGAGTAAATGTCCTTGAAGATTTTTCTGATTCTTCAAGAATATTTCCCTCATTAGAAATAATTCTGGCAGTAACTGTCCATGTATATTCGCCACTGTTTTCAAATGTATCAAAGAGACTTAAACTTACTTCTTTTTTGTCTTGAGCTTTAATTATTTTTTCATAGATTGTACTGCCACTTGCATTTTCTGTAATTTTAAATATGTAATCATTAGCATTTTTTACGCTCTTAAATTTAAATATGCTTTCTTCTTCGTCAAGTATTTCATCCCATGTCCAGACTTTTGCTTCTTTAGGGCTTATAAGTTCTACGGCTTTAAGCAATGTCTTTTTTTCTTCCTGTTTTTTTTCTTCACTTAAATTCTGTTCTTTTGGGGATTCAATTTTTTCTTTGACTAGACTTTGTTTTTCTGAATTTGTATCTTCTTTTACTTTAGTACTTTTATTTTTTTGTTCTTTATTGTTTTCTTTTACATCCGCCTGTATGTTTGCTTTAATATTTTCTTTTTTTTCTTGTGTCTTATTGTTTTTCTTTTCAATTTTTTTTGCACTTTGAGTTTTTACAGGTGGATTTTTTATTTGTTTTTTGTTTTGTGTATTTACAGTTTTTGTTGTTTCTTCTTTAGGACTTTCATCAATAAAGACTCCTGTATCTTCATTTTTATCTTCTGAATTGTTTTCTGCAGTAATTTGAGATTCACTTATATTTTTGTTTTTATTTCTGGAATTTTCTTCTGTGCTTTTTTCGTATTCTTCAAATTCTTTATAATCTTCTTCAACTATTTTTTGCACATCGATTTTATTTTTTTTAATTTCTCCTTTGTCTGTTATTTGAATATTTTCTTTTTCTTTAAGGCGGGATAAGTTTTGTTTTTTGTCTATAAAAATTGCCTTTCCGCTGTTTACAATAATGCTTGAATATTCTTGTGTCTTTGAAGTTGTTACGCTTGTGTTTTTGCCGATTAAAATTTTTTCTTGACCACATTTTATTGTAAAGTGAGTGTTAACAGTTGAAGCTTTTATTTTTCCTGTAGAAAGGTCGAGTATAATTTTTCCGTCTTTATCAAGGTAAAGTTGAATGAGCGTATTGTCGGAAATTAAAATTTTATTTTGCCCGTAAGTTAAAATGCATGCCTGGCTTTTAGAAGATGTTGCGATAGTATCTCCATCGTAAATATCTGCATGAGTTTTTGGTCTGTCCCAGGTTGTACTGTCATTATTTTTTCTTTGTACTGTATTTTTTTTAAAAGTGATGTTTGCAATTTTATTTTTGTCATCGCGTACATTAGTTCTGTAATAAGAAAGTGCAAAAAGCCTTAAGCAGACTGCGGCAAGTATTAAGAGAATGAGTGTAATTGTTATGTCAGCAAAGGTATTATTGACCTTGTATCTTGTATTTGTGTTCTTCTTCATTGATGTTTATTTTAGAAAAATCTGGTTCTTTAATACCAAGTTTTTGTCTTATCTGAGATAAAGTTTTTGGTCCGTTTTTTCCAGCTCCAGGAATATCAGTGCAGTCTTTTATATTTATAACTGCAAACATTCTACAAAGACCTGTTTTACCTTTTACGCTTACGGCAGGCATTTCTTCTGCGATAAGATGTTCTTTAATAAGATTGTATGTATTTTCTGTAATAAGGATGTCTGTTCCAAGCGGTTTATTTAGTGCTTCAGTTCTGCTTGCAAAGTTTACTGTATCACCAAGAACTGTATATTCAATTTTATGTTTTTGAGAACCCATTTGTCCTGCAACAACAGAGCCTGTATTAATTCCGCAGCCGATTTTTACTGGAGGCTGATTTAAGAGAGCTCTCTCTTTATTAAATACAATAAGTGATGAACGCATTAAAAGTGCTGCTTTTACTGCATTTAAAGCATCTTCTGCCGGATTGCCTGAAGTAAATGGTGCTCCCCAAACTGCCATTACGGAATCGCCTATGAATTTATCTACAATACCGCCAGTTTTTACAACGCAGGCAACCATACGTGTCATGTAGTCGTTTAAAAAAGAAATTACTTCTTCCGGGGACATTGATTCACTCATTGCCGTAAAACCACGAATGTCACTAAAAAAAACAGTAGCAGTTTTTGTTTCTCCGCCAAGTTTAAGTTCACCGGTAAGAGCTTTTTGTGCAACTGCTTTATTTGTAAATCGTTCAAACATTTTTTTTAGTCTTTCTTTTTGACCTAGACCTTCAGCCATTTTATTCATGCTTTGTGTAAGAACTGTAATTTCATCATGTCCCCTGGGTTTTAGAGCAATGTTAAAATTTCCTTTTTCTATATCTTCTGAAGCTTTTTTTAGACGTAAAATAGGGTGGGATAGTGTCTTTGAAAAAAAGTAAATAAAAATAATTGTGATGAACATTATTACAAGAGTTATCAGAATGTTTTGACCGGTTGTAATGTATATTCCTTCAAATATTTTTGATTTTGGAACAGATGTAAATACAATTGTATTTGTAAGCGGAATTTTATGGAATGAAATAAATTTATAGTCAAATGAGGGAAGTTTGTTTTTTACAAAAGGATATGCATTGTAAATGTTTATTATTTTATGCAGACTTGTTTCTCCGCTTATAATTCGTCCGTGATTGTCTTTTACTACAGTTGGATTTGGAAAAGCGTACTGACCAATTTGTGTTATTGATTTAAATCCTTCTTCAAGTTCAATATTTTTTTTATAGTTTGTATTTTTTTTAATTAACTGCACATCATTGTCTGTAAGAAGCTGTCCGCTTGAGTTTACCATAAAAGTGTCGTAAACGAGGCTGTTCTGGCTGTAAGTGTTTTCATCAAATTTAAAGAAAATATTTAAGTTTTTTTCAATTCCGTTAACTCTGCATAATGTGAACATTGCAAGTACTTCATCATCAAAAGCTGTCCACGCGTTAATCAGGGAATTTTTTCCAGTTAGAGCTTTAGTTTGAATTGTTGCTTGTGAATTTATAAAACTTTGTATTTTCTGCCAGTTTAATTTACGGTCTGTAAAATATTTTTTATTTAAAAATGTACCGTAAGTAGGAACGTTAATTGCAATTATATTTGAGTGAGTATTAAAAAATTTATCTGTAAGTAGTGTTTTGTCTTTAAGGCTTTCACTTTGTTTTAAAACAAGTTCTGAATTATCTTTTACAGCTTTTAACTGACTTTCAATTATATTTGAAATAGTTGAATTTATTTGAAGAAGATTTTGCCTCGCATTTACTTCTTCGCTTTTACTTAAGTTTAGTGAAGTAAAAACTGTAATTACAACAAGTGAAAGGAGCATGAGGGTAGAAATAATTACATTCAGTTTAAGTGATAGAGGATGTCTTACCCTGGACTTCTTATTTTTTTTTACGGCCAATTTAATTTTTCTCCTCCAAAATAATGAAAAATTATACTATGAGATTGACTAATTTGCAAATTATCGCCTTTTATTGCTTTTAAATTGTTTGCATAGAGTGTCATCTTATTGACATATAATACTTTTTTGTGGTATTTTTTTGTATTATCTCTATTTAGATTTACAGGAGTCTTAAATGTCAGGACATAGTAAATGGGCAACCATTAAACACGCTAAAGGTCTTGCAGATGCAAAGCGTGGTAAGATTTTTACAAAGTTCATTAAGGAAATTTCAATTGCAGCAAAAATGGGTGGTGGAGACCCAGACGCTAATCCTCGTCTTCGTACTGTAATCATTAAAGCACGTGCTGCTAACATGCCAAAAGACAATATTGAACGTGCAATTAAAAAAGGTACTGGTGAAGATAGTGCAACATCTTATGAAGAATTAGTATATGAAGGATACGCTCCAGGTGGAGTTGCAGTAATGGTTGAAGTTCTTACAGATAACAAAAATCGTGCTGCTGCAAATATCCGTAATGTATTTACAAAGAATGGCGGTAACCTTGGTACAAGTGGTTCTGTTTCACGTATGTTCCAGCGCAAGGGTACAATTGAATATGATGCTGAAAAAGTTAGTGAAGATGAAGTTATGGAAGTAGCTCTCGAAGCTGGTGCAGATGATATTGTAAATGAAGATGGAGTTATTACTGTAACAACTTCTCCAGATGCATTTGCTGCAGTTGCTGATGCTCTTAATGCAAAAGGTTTTGAATCACTTTCTGCTGATGTTGGAATGGTTCCAGATGCATATACTGCAGTTGACAAGGATACAGCTGCTAAAGTTCAGAAACTTATTGATAAACTTGAAGATGATGAAGATGTTCAGAACGTATATCATACAGCTGAATATCCTGATGACTTTGAAGCTGAATAATGTAAGCTGATTTTTTCTTGATGAGGCGTCGTTTTGTAAAACGGCGCTTTTTTTTTGAGCAGGCATTTTTATGAAGAAAAGAAGAATTTTAGGAATTGATCCTGGACTTGCAAATACTGGTTTTGGTGTAGTTGATTTTGAAAATGGAAGAATTTCCCCTGTAAGTTATGGTTGTATAGAAACTTCATCAGATACTGATCATTCACTTAGGATACTTTCAATTTACAACAGACTGCTTGCGATAATAAAAGAATTTAATCCTGATGAAGCAGAAATGGAAAGTCTTTATTTTGCAAAAAATGTTTCTTCTGCTATGGCTGTAGCCGAAGCAAAGGGTGTTATAACATTGTGCCTTGCTCAAAATTGTATTCCTTTAACAGTTTATACACCTAATCAGATAAAATATGCTGTAAGCGGAAGTAAAAGTGCTGACAAGGAAACTGTTCAGCAGTATGTAAAAATTTTGCTTAACTTAAAGGAAATTCCTCGCCCCGACCATGCTGCTGATGCTCTTGCCGGAGCAATATGTCATATAAATTCAACCTTTTAGAAATTCAATTTATGCATTCATAAGATCTTCTAGTTTTTGTGAAGTTATTTTTGTATGGTCAACAATTTCCAGAAGAGATTTTGACTGACTTTCAAGTGCTCTTGAACCTTCTTCAATTTCTTTGTTGGCACTATCAACTTCTTCAGATGCTTTTTTAAGAGCCTGCATGCTTTCCATCAGTTTGTTAGAAAATTCTGTCTGACCTTCAGCTTCTTTTTGTACACGCTTTGAATTTTCTGTAAGTGAGAGACTTTCTTTTGAAATTTTTAAACAAGATGACTGCTGTATTGCCATTCCATTTGCAGCTTTTTCTGTTTCTTCTGCGGATTTTATTGCACCGCTTTGAATGTCATTTAATGCCTGGGCTACTTTAGCAGATAAGTCAACACTTGATTGAACTGCATGATTTATGCTTACGACAATTTCACCGATTTTTGCAGAACGTTGTGAAGACTGAGAGGCAAGATTTTTTATTTCATGGGCAATAACGGCAAATCCTTTTCCGCTTTCTCCTGCGTGGGCTGCTTCAATAGATGCATTCATTGCAAGTAGGTCTGTTTGCTGGGCAAATTCTTCAAGTGCTGCCGCTACCTGAAGTATTTCTTTTGAAGAAGTCTGAACGTCATTCATTGTCTGTGAAAGCTGCTTCATATTATTAGAACCAGTTTTTGTAAGGTCAAGAAGTGTATTTGCAAATGAAGCTGCTGTTGTAATTCCAGAACCAACGGCTTGTATTCCTTCTACAATAGCATTTGTGTCTTTGGCGGTTTCGTTAATTGAAATAGCTTCTTCATGCAACTGTTGGCTCATGTTTGTAAGTGATTGGGTAAATCGTTCAATTGAAGATGCCAGTTCTTCTCTTATAGCTTCCTGCTTTGTAATAGCTTGTGAAATAACCAAAACTTTTTCTGATGAATTTTCAGATGCTTTTGTTACTTCAATAACAGAACTTTGAAGTGCATTTACAATTTTTGCTGTTTCGCCAGATATTTTTTTTGCGTTGTCAAACATTCCTGAAAGTTTATCGCGCTGTTTGGAAGATTCCTGTGCAAATCTTTCGACCTGACGGGACATTGTAGCAGTTTTTAATGTAATTGTGATAAAAATTGCAAGATCTAGAGCAAAGAAGGCAAAACTTTGTAACCACATAAACGGCTGTTTTCCGTTTACCATATAAATGATGTCATATGCAGCAAGAACTGAAGCTACGATAAATCCTAAGAAAACTGGAAGAGAGCCCTGTACTTTTTTGATTAAACCTTTAATTGTAACAATAAGACCATAAACAACAGTTACAAACACATCGAGAAGGGAAACTAAGAAAAGTGTATCTGTTAAAGCTCCGTTTCCTTTTGCAATCTGGTAAAGTACAAGAAATAAAATGTCAATTACAAAACTTATAGCTCCCCACATTTTAATATGTTTTTGTTTAAAAAAGTCAGCAAGGTAAAGTAAAATAAAATTAATGCTTATAGGAAGGCAGGGGCGTACTAGAGAACGCTGTAAATTGTAATCGCAGAATAAAACTGTAGAACCTAAGTCGTAGAAATAAAATGTAATGAATAAAATTGACAGTCCGAAGAAAATATAAAAACGATTTGTGCGGTCAATAATGTATTGAGAAAAACAGTAAAAACTTATAAAAAGACAGAGCAGGGCAAGAGCCGTAAAAATATGCTGGTTTACATTACAGCGAAAGTCATTTACATATGCTGCCTGAATAGAATTGCCAAATTTTATGTCAATATTGGTAGTTTGTGTCTGAGGACTAAAAAATCTCAAGGCAAGGGTTACTTTATTATTGTGAATACAGTTTGAAGGAATAAGCAGCATTGACTGCAGTTCATTTCGTATGTTTGCATTTGGCGGAAGTTTTCCTCTTGAACCAATATATATGCCGTCTGCATAAACAGCACAGGCTGCATTAAATCTTGATAAGCAGATCCATAAGTCTTTTGCAGAAAGATTTGCTGGAACTTCTATTGTCTGTCTTAACCAAAAGTATGAATCTATTTTACCAGTTTTAACGGTTTTAAAATCATACATCTTCCATTCTGAATCATCAAAATCTGCTTTTGAAAAAATCATGCTGTCGGACATTGAAATTTTCCAGCCGTCTTTTATTTCTGCTTCTTTTCTGCCCTCATAATTACATGATGTAATTAAAAAAATTGATAAGAATAAAGAAAATATAGCTGTTGATTTTTTCATAATATAAGTTCCTCTAAAAAATAAATATGATTATTATAAAACAGATTGGCTGTAAAATAAAGTATTTTTTTAAGATGTTGTTATTGAATACAAAAAAAAAGACCGCCCGTATTGGACAGTCTTTATTAATCTGGTATAAAAAATTATTTTTTGTTTACCAAATCTTTGAGAGCTTTTCCAGCTTTGAATTTAGGAGATTTGCATGCAGCAATTTTAATTGTTTCACCTGTAAGAGGGTTACGTCCCTGGCGGGCAGCACGCTTGCCTACGTCAAAAGTACCAAAACCTACAAGCTGAACAGGTTCACCTTTCTTGAGAGATTTTGAAACTGTGTCTATAAATGACTTGAGTGCAGCTTCAGCATCTTTCTTTGTAAGACCTGTGTCTTTTGCCATTGCTTCTACTAATTCTGATTTGTTCATTTTAAGAATACTCCCTAAAATTAATTTTTTTTAGTTCCCCTCCCTTATATAAAGGGGATTTGTAAAGTATATACCTAATATCTTTGAAATGCTAGTATTTTCTAAGCAATTTGGGAGGAATTTAATTATATTTCTTTTTTTTAGAGGCTCCCTAATATAAAAAAAATGAACTTTTTTTCAAAAAAAATGATAAAAGAACTTGACCAAATTTATATTTATCTATATAGTTAACTCTATCAACTGGAGGATTAG
>CAZALL010000029.1:0-15196 GCA_964485955.1 uncultured Treponema sp.
GACCTCTGTGCCGAATCTTTTTTGACATTTCCAAAACCTGACTTCTTAATTCTTCACGTAAACCTTCATCAATTGGTTTTGAACCACTATTTAAATCAAATGCTCCTACAAATCCACACATATTTGTAACCTCCATAGTTTCCATATGAAATAGTTAAATAAAAAAAGGTGTCTGTTTTTAAAGACAACTATATCTCTAAAAACAGGCACCTTCGTCTGATAAACAGAATATAAAATTTTCCAGATAAAATGTCAATTACTGTGTAAATTATTTTCCAACGCAAAAGTGACTAAAGACGCTATCTAAAACATCGTCTGCCCTTACCTGCCCCGTTACTTCTCCTAAGGCATCAAGACAATCTTCCAAATCCTGAACAAGTGCATCAAGAGAATATTTTTTTTCAACTTCCAATGCATGCTCTACACAAGACAATGCTTCCTGAACACATTTTTTCTGCCGTTCAGAACCAAGGGCTGTTCCCTCTCTTTGTGTTTTTTGTCCGCCAGTTAAAATTTTATTTACAAGCGATGTTAATTGACCAATACCTGTTGATTTTTTTGCACTTATATTTACCACAGAAAAATCTTTATAAATAAATGAACATGGATTTTTTAATTCATCACATTTATTAAAAACAATTACAAGCGGAATACCATTCTGACTATCAATAAATTTTTTATCTTCTTCAAGCAAACCTTTTGTTGAATCTACAAGATACAAAATTAAATCCGCTTCTTGACTTAAATCTACAGTTTTTTCAACACCAGCAGCTTCAATTAAATCATCAGTTTTTCTAAGACCTGCAGTATCAAAAAGCCTGCCTGGAACACCTTCAAAATTTACCCAGCTTTCAAGATAATCTCGAGTAGTTCCTTCAATATCACTTACAATAGCTCTTTCTTCTTTTAACAGTGCATTAAACAAACTGGATTTACCTGCATTGGTTTTTCCACAAAGTACAATTCTTGCTCCGTCCTGATATAGTTTTTCACTCTTCCAGCTTTCTTCAAGTGACTTAAGACGCTCCTGTGCCTGACGAAGATTTTTGTCATCAAAGGCATCTGCTATTGTTTCTTCATCTTCAGGATATTCAATCTCAACTTCAATGGCGGCAAGTGTATCTGTTATCAAAGTTTTTATACTGTCAATTTCTTCAAAAAGATTTCCTGCAAGACGGCCGGCAGCTTTTCCTCGGCTTACATCTGTTTTACTGTCAATAATTTCTTTTACAGCTTCAGCACGGGTTAAATCTGTTTTGCCATTAATGTATGCACGGAATGTATATTCACCACGTTCAGCTGCTCTAAAACCGTTTTTAAGAAAAATATTATAAACTGAAGTAACTACAGAAGTTCCTCCATGACAGAATATTTCTATCATGTCTTCACCAGTAAAACTTTTTGGTGCACGATAAACTGCAGCCATTACTTCATCAATTTTCTGTTCTTTATCAACAATCCAACCGTAAACTAAAGTATTACCCTTTGCTTCTTTTAATGCCTTAGGCCGCGAAAAAAAATCCGCTGCTTTTTCTATACAGTTTTTTCCGCTTGCACGAACAATGCCTAGTGCCCCTGGAGCTAAAGGAGTTGCGATTGCTGCAATTAATTCTTCAGGTATGTATCCTAAATTTGTCATTTTTAATTCTCTTAATTTTTACCAGCTGCCTTTAATTTGTAACAGTTGTAATTACATTCAATGTATTGGAAAGAACTGTATTTTTCAACTCATTACGTTTTGCTTCCTGCATTTTTTCAAGTTCATCTGCATCCACCTGACCTGCCTTGTGGTTTACAGAAGAAAATGCCGGGCGACGCTCAAGACTTGCTTCAGTACTCTGCGATGTCCACGGATAAACATCTTCATCAGTCGGCGAAAGCGGAATGTCATCATAACGGCCAACATTATTCCAGTACATATAACCACGGTTTACAGAATCACGTACTCCAAAAACTTCGCGCTTAACGTAATTTTCATTATAGTACTCTCTGTCGTAACTTACATTTAAATAAAATGCCTGAACCCATGGGCGAACTACTATATTATTTCTTCCAATAACTGAATTTCTATATGTCCCGTAATAGTAAATGCGGTAAGGACGTTCTGCCTTTGCATTGTAGGCCAAAAAACTTTGATTAAAATGTGACGGATAAAACATAGGACAGATTATATCTACATAATTACTCATCATTTCAACATCCTGCCCAGTTCGACTTGCAGTTCTGTACCAGCCGTTTGCACCATAAATATCAACGCCAATTGGTGCATCAATATTTTTTCTTGCATACAAAAGGAATGACTCCAATGCATCTCCCTTATACATACCACTTTCACGCCAGCGGTATTTTATTGAACCCATATTTGTTCCATCAGTTGGAAAGCGGATATAGTCAAACTGAATTTCATCAAAACCACGTTCAATTAATTCCTTTGCAATGGCAACATTATATTCCCAGACTTCTTCACAATAAGGATCAACCCAGTTTTCATCATAAAACTTTGCTTTTTTTCCAGTTACATTTCCCTCTTCATCAAGAACATCTTCATAGCCCCTTATTCCAACCCAAGGAGCATTTGTATTTACGTTCCAGACAGCATATTGTTTTTTATCCCATGTCGAAAGATGCTTATCCTTAAAAACTACAATTCGTGCAATCATCTTAACGCCATTTTCTTTAAAGGTCTTTGCAATTTTATCAATATCAATCTTGTAGCGTGAAACATAGCACTTCTTTTTTATAATTTCTGACTTAGGTTCAAAACGAATTAAACCGTAGTCGTCCTTCATATCTACAACAAAAGAATTTAAATTTTTTGTCTTGATTATTTTTTCATATTTTGCAATTCCACTGACACTTGTAAGATGATTTGCCGGAATATAAATTGACCTCATGTCACAAATTTTATCACTATACTGCGATAAAACAGGATTTGGTTTTAAAAGCCACAATTCATTTAACTGCAGAGGATTTTCAAGACCACAAAGTTTTGCCGGAATATAAACAGCATTTGGATTTGAATGTAAAAGCTTTAATTGTTTTATCCATGCAAATTTTTCTGAGGCTTCCTTTACTTTATAATCTGCAAGCGAAAGTGAACGCACTGCCCCAGGAGTTACATAAGCTAAAGAATTATTTATCTGGCACAAACTGTCAATTGTATCTGCACACGATGATGCCTGATAAACCTGAATGCTTCTTTTTACTTTCCAGTCAAAGCGATAAATTATAGGAAAAAAAGACTGAGACAAATAAATATCAGTGTACAAAGCACCATTTGCGTCTTTTACTAAAACAGGTGCAATGTCTGCAACTTCATCCGGAGTAGACTGAGTTTCCTGAATTTTTAAACCACCATGAGCTTCTGTCCATTTTGGATTTTTTACATCAAGTCTTTTGTAACTTAAGCCATACAGTGAATGTGACAAAAATGCAACTCGTTCACTACCAGTAATACTTCCGTCGTCTGCGTAAACATTCATATGAGCAATGGCAACAGCTTTTATTCCCGTAGTTGAATCACTAATTGAACCAATTGCCTGCCAGTTTTTTCCACCGTCACTGGTAAAATAAACCTGATCCTTTGTAGCAGTAACAAGTAAATTACTGTCTAAAGGATCTGCACTTAAATCAACTAAAGGAGCACTTCTTTCTAAAAGCGTTTTTTCTTTTCCGTCATATTCCTTAAGAATCTGAACAGGAAGTCCTTCATTTGAAGCAGTAAAAACTAAAAGATCATAAGAAACATAAATTCCCTTGTCCGTACGAAAGAACCATTTTGCAGTTTTTAAGCCATCTTCATTTACAGTCACTGTCTTTACAATCTGAAGTACTTTTCCTTCATTCCAGAGAGGAACTGTATTTCCATCTTCATGCACTCCGTAAAGTCCGGAATCTGTTCCCGCTAAAAAATAACCGTCTTCCAATGAAATATTTGTATTAACTGCTGCATTTTCAGGCAGACGGTACATTGGTTTTGTTTTGGCAGTTGCAAAAAAACATACAGAAAATAATATCGATTTTAAAAGAAATTTACGCATATTGCCTTTATCGGCAGAATTAATAACAAAGTTTACTAAAATACAGATCCTAAAATAAGCCCAACATGACGGCATTATGTCACCCTGAAACAAGTTCAGGGTGACATATTTTTTCTAGCGTTTCTGAGCCATTTCAATAAAGCCATCTTCTACACCGTAACCAAGCACTGGGTTTGCAGTACCGTTTCCGTGAACAAGAGTAGCCTTACAAATTGTATAGGTACCAGAATCTGAAGCACTTGAGTCTGTGCCACTTTCAAAATTGTGAATAATACCGCTTCCGGCAGTCCAGTCTTTTACAATACCAATTCCAACTAAATCAGAAATAGAATTATTTGAAGAAGGAACTGTAGAAACTGACCATGCACCAGTAAATGTACCATCAGCATTTGCACCGTTTTGAGCAGCAGTCAAATTTGTTGCATCCTCTGCAAATACAGGGTAAGCAACTTTTGTACTTACAGCACTGGCATCACGGCGGTAAGAAATGTATGGAATCCAAGGAGAAGTTGTCGAAGTACGACCAACATCAATTGAACAGTGATTACCAACATTGTCGTATGCGTCAACCAAAATATCCTTTGCAACAGCAGTAAAGCCGTTGTTTGAAGCATTTGTACTGTATTTATAGTAAGAATACATTAAATCTGCCCCAGAATTACTTGAGTAAGCAAAATGAAGTCCGTTGTCATTATCTACAGCAAGAGCAACATTTTTTCCACCCTTAGTAGAAATTACCTGGCTGTACCATGAAGCACCTGTACTTGTAAGTGAAGAAAGCTTTGTATACTTAATTACAAGGCGTTCATTTGTTTTGTCGTACCATGAAACAACTGCAGTTCCATCATTTAAGGCACCTATAGCAACATTTTCACTAGGAGCATATTTTGTTCCAGTACCACTTAAATTGTAAACGTACTTATAAGCACTACCCTTATTACCAACATAAGATGAAGAAAGAGAATCCCATAAGTCACTTGCATTACCAATCTTATCATTATCATTTTCTGTACCAGAAGGATAAGTTGTTGAGCCAGTTAAATCCTGAAGTCCAAGTCCAATATCATTTGAAGTAGAACCAACAGAACCAAGTCGGAACTTAATCATATCAAGACCATGATCATAGTAGGCAAGATAAACATAAGTTGTGCTTCCATCTATATAAGTTGCCATTGAAGGAGACTGAGCCCTAAGTTCATCTGTGTAAACTGTTGAACCAACATAATAAGATGTACTTTCAATACGGCGTGCATTTGCTACATTCTTATAATTATAGTTTAAGTCCATTGAATTAGTTGTGGCATCAGAACCAACCTGTCTTGAGAAGAACTGCAAGTTACCAGACATTCCGACCTTTCCAGAAGTATCCGGACACTGTGCAACTCCATAAGCATTACCGCTTGCATCAAAGGTGAATGTATTATTATTAAATCCACCAAAGTTAGTACCAAACCTTGTCTGAGAATAAACAATTCCACCTGTTCCGGCAGAAGAAGAATAATCTCCTGTTCTGTTAAATGAAGATCCGTTCCATGTGTATATACCACTATAAGGACCAAGATCACCTGTTTTTGAACTATCACCACCGTTATTAAGAATTACATAAATATTTGATACACTTGCATTATCATAATAATAATTTGAACTGTCTGAAGTAAAATAAGAAGTATTTGTAAACTGCTTTCCTGGCCAATCACCAACAAGTTTTGTCCCACCGGTTTGATAAATATATGCATAAGTATAAGAACCAACTTTTGATTTTGGAATTATAAGTTTAATACCTGATGAACCACTTGAATCAGAACTACTATACTTTTTACCTGGCATGTTAAAATAACCTATGGCATTTTTATAAGAAAAACCAATTCTTCCAGAGTTAGAATTTCCGCTTAAGTAAGGGCCTACCTTCATGTGAACATAACTTGCGGCACTGCCTACCGGTTCAGCAACATTTTTAAACTGCCATACGTCAAGTTTTACATCGTCTGTAAGTTTATTGTTGTTTGCTCCGTTTGGCTGGCGATTATAATAGTCCTTGTAGTTAACAGTATCTTCGTCTGCTTCACCCCTTGCGTCATTGTCATTAAGGTTATTAATTGCAGGAATTCCATTTACACTAACAGTTAATGCACCGCTGTTTTCGCTTGCACCCAAAGTTACCGGAATATAATATGAACCTTTTGCAAAACCAAATGTACTTTGTGTTTGGTTATCTGTATTTTCTGCAATAGTTCCTTTAGTTCCCATGTCAGTAGTGTAAGAAGATGCATTTAAGTTAAATCCATAAAGCTTAACTGTATCTGCTACAGAAACAGGGTACTCACCAGTTGAAGAGCGAGAGTAAAGTGTTGAACATCCAGTTGAATAACCGTTGTCTGTCATAGGTGTCCAAACTTCAGTTACATAAGGCACAACATCAACTTTGTAAGAAACACTACCACTTGTTCTGTCTTTCCAGTCGCTTGCACTTACTGTAATTACCTGATCTGTCTGTGCCATAGGCGAAAGTTTTTCTGTATCCAAAACCATTGTCCACTTTGCCATATGACCAGCCTGAGTTATATATTCATCATTAATTGTAAACGAAAGCACTCCAGTTGGGAGAGTTGAAGCATTTGTCCATTCACCTGCTGAATAACTTGCAAGACTTGTTGAACTTGTAAAGAGATTTCCTGCCGTAAATTTAATTTCTTTAAGGCGGGTATTGTCGTAAACACTTCCTTCTACAATAATTTTTCCAGAAACTTTTGGATCAAGATCATAAAGTCCACTGTTAGCAGAAGTAAATGTTGTTGACGGAAGATCAGCTTCAAGTTCAATATGTCCTAAAAGATTTCCATCTGAATCTTTATAAACGCTGTTGTCATTCTTACTCTTCCAATAGAAAGGTGTAATCTTTGGCTCTGGAGCAACTTCGTCATTTACTGCAATTTCTACAGGAATATTAAGTAAAGCCCACTGGCTGCTAGTTCCCTGTACAGTTCCTTCAGTTTCATCCCAGAATGTAAAGCTTAATGTAACATCTCCGTCTGTTGAACCGCACTGAGCACTTGTAAGATAAATTCCGCCGTAAGAAGAAACCTGATCTGTTACCAGAGCACTTCCTGTTGACTTAAGTTTAAGAGATGAAGCAGAAGTTAATGCAGTTACAGTTCCGCTTACACCTGCAGTCTGTTTACCAGTTTTCATTACATATTTAAGGCCTGTGTTTCCGCCAGTAAATTCCGGTAAAATACAGAAATTATTTTTTACCTTAAATGCAGAAGAATTTAATGTTACTACAGACTGAGCCTTGCCACTTATACTGTCAATTGCAGAATAATAGTTAAATTCACCAAATTCAGTGTCATCTGGAGTAGCCTGACTTTCATTTATAGAAGTAACAGGAGCCTTAGCTGCCTTAAAGTCAAAGTATGAGTTACCGTTAAGGTCTGTTCCCAAAAGTACCTTTGTAATTCGAGGACGCTGGTTAGAAACATAAGTATTTACAATACCAGAAGTAACGTTTCCTGCCTTATCAATTACAACTACATGAAGTTCTGCAGGACCGTCCGGAATGTTTGTTGACTTAACGCTTGCTGTCCATGTATATGCACTTCCAAGTACGCTTATACTTTCCCTCATGCCGTCACCGTCATCATTTGTAACTTCTGTAATTCCGCCTGAAGTAGTAAAACTTTCAGTAAGAAGATGATCTACAATCTGAGCGTAAACTCCCTGTGCACTTGTATAAGTAACAGGCACAGTAGGAGAGAATGTAATCTTTCCGCTGTCACTATCATAAGAGTCAATCTTAGAATAAGAACCGCCAATTTTTACAAGCCCGCCTATATGAATATTTGTATTATTCTTAAGCGAAGCACTTGTAAGAGAATCTTCACTTGAACGAGTAACAGAAGAAAGTGTTTTTACAACAAGCCCATCGCTGTTTACTTCAATATCACCTGTAATCTGTGTCTTGTTAGCAGAAGAAGTCATAGGGTCATAAACATACTTTGCAGAAGAAAGTGTCTTCTGAATATAGAATGCAATGTAGTCAAGACCAGAGCCTGCATCAACAACTGTGTCACCAAAAGTAAACCAGCCGTTATTGTCTGCAATCATATTTGAAGAAGCATCAAGGTTTTCACCCAAAGACTTTATACGCAGTTCACTTGTATCTTCATCAACTTCAATGTCATCTTTTGTATAAACAGAAGGACAAGCTGAATCAATATTTACAAGAATGCTCTGACTTACTTCATTTCCTTTGTTATCAGCTGCAACAATACTTACATTTATAATTCCGCTTACGTCTGTTGGTAACTGACACTTAAGGTCATAAGAAGCACTTGATGGTTCCTTCTTTGTCATGTCAACAAAACCGTTTACAATCTGTGTTGTAGAATCAATTTTATTAAAGATAACAGAAGCAACTTTTTCGTTATCAGTTATTTTTCCAGTCAAATACCATGTACTTGAATTATTTATGTACATGCCTGAAATATATTCTCTTGAAGCAGTTTCTGTAGTACCGTCATCTGCATACTTAACAAGACGGAGGTCTGAAACAACAGGCTTTAGAGAGTCAATGCAAACTTCAACTTTATCAGTCCATTCACGGCTGTTACCTTCATTGTCCCATGACTTAACCCTCATTCTTAAAGTACGAGTGCCGTCTTTTTCTTGTATCTTATCTGTGTCTACAGCACGTTTCCAGTTGTTTGTCCCACTTACTTTAATATACCAGTTATCGTCTGTTGAACCGCCTTCAAGATTTGCATAAACATCAGTTCCACTCCAGTAATTTTCAATATATGCAACATCTCTTTGAGTAAAGTTACCGTCGTTGTCTGCGTCTATCTGAAGCCATACTTCATCAACATAAATATTGTCACTTGCTCCACCGTAAACTGTAACAATTCCGCTTGTAGTATCCCCGTTTGAAGGAGTATTAATCCATGCCTTAGGTTTACCAGAATCACTGTCTACAAGAACATACTGATCTGTAATAATTCCGCCGTTACCAGCAATATCTTCTGCATAGAAATAAACCGGCAATTTGTAAACATTTTCTGTTTCTGTTTTTTCACCATATTCTGTAAGAACACGAGAATCCTGTACATAATACAAAAGTGAATTCTTTGAAGAAATTACAGATGTAAAATCAATGCTCCATGTAACGCTTGAAGGCATTGTAACCCAACCGCTTGTAGAAGAAGTTACGCTTGCTGCCTTAATCTGATCATTTGTAGGAATTAAATATTTTAATACGCTTATTGTAGAATTATCAGTTACGTTTCCTGTCATTGTAATTGAAGAAGTAACTGCATCTTTTTCGTTTGTTGTAGGAGAAATAATTTTTACAACCGGCACAGTTTTGTCTACGCTGATACTTACTGTTCCAATACCAGTCTGGAGCGAAGCATCTTTTGCACTTACGCTTATAATATTGTTGCCTTCAGTAAATGCATCACTTTCATAAGCATTAAGAGTGTAATAATAAATGTAAGTGTCACTGCCTTCTGTATGCTCACTTGAAAGTAATACAGCATTCATTCCACTTTCAAAAGTAATCGGAGTTGTAGACATTCCAACTTCTTCTACAACTTCTACCTTAAGGTAAACTGTATTATTTGTCTTACCAAATGCTGTAGTCCGTTCTGCATATTCACCGTTTGTATGAGAAACTTTTACATTAACTTTTGGCGGAGTAAGATCTGCAGTAAATGAAACAGCTGTATTATTATCTACATTTGAAGTGTCGCTCATTCCGTTTACATAAGGACGCTTTTCCTGAGAAGAAGCACTTGTAGTAAAACCAGAGCCTTCCGCATCAAGAACATAGAAGTACCATGAAGTTTCCCCTTCATTATCTGCATCACAAGACCATGTAGATGAAGAAAGACTTACCTTCTTCCAGCCATTATCCAAAGAAAGTGTAGGATAAGAAGATGCATTTGAAGCCAAAGTTGCATCAGAAGTTACCCAAATACCCTTTACTATACCGTCATCATCACTTACAGTTCCATAAACCGTTTTTGACTGACTTAATTTTGTATCTTTTCTTTCTATATTAGTAAGTTTTAATACAGGACGGTCTGTGTTTTGATCAATTTTTAACGTTAAATCAGCACTATCATCACTTGAAGCATTTTTGTTTCCAAAAGAATCTTCAAATACAAAATTTAATTTTATTTCTCCACTGTATTTTGTTGTGTCAAGACTTGCTGTCCATGTATTATCACTAGAGAGAGTAATATCAGCTGCCTTAGACCAGCTCTTTGAACTTGCATCATAAACATACAATTCGTCTGCACTAAGACCTGTATTATTATCCTGAGCCTTACCCTTTAGTAAAATAGTTTTATTTACAGTAGTTCCGCTTGAGTGCGAAGTAATACCCGGCTGTGGCAAAGTTAAATCAACATTTACTTCATAAGTTACTTCACTTACGTTACCGGCAGCATCTGTTACGCGGGCAGTAAAAGTATTTTTTCCTTCTGAATAAATTGCAGTATTTGCAGGAACTGTTACTTTTCCAGAAACTTCTGTTCCACTAAGTTCAGTAGAAGTTGCGTAAACACTTCCGTTTTTAAGAATTTCAATTTTTTCTACACCGCTTCCACTATCTTTTGCACTTACACTAACTGTCTGTGCTGTTCTTGATTCACTTATGTTAAGATTTACATCATCTGCACTGGCACTTAATTCTGTTGGAACAGCAGTATCAATTTTATATGCAACAGGACCAAATGTATTTTTATGACCTGCATAGTCCTCTAAAGTAAATGTTATCTGATTTATACCTTCACTAAGGTCAACATTAGAAGAATAAAGATTATAATTTCCGCTTGAATCTTCCTTACCATTTATATCTGTTTTTGCACCCAGCTGAAGTTCACCGCTTACACTTCCAGAACCTATTGAATAAGTTACACTTTTAATTCCTGAATAATTTTCAAGAGATGAGCCTACCCAGACCTTTAATTTCTGAGTCTTATTCTGAAGCCACTTTGAAGGAATACTTGCATCTGTATTTACAAATTCCGGAGTTGAGCTGTCAACAAAGAACTGCTGTTTTACAGTCTTGCTTGGATTACCACTTATGCTTCCAGTAATTTCAAGTTCGTATTTATAATATGCTTGATCATCTGCCTTTGTTGAAATATCAAATGACCATGTTCCGCTCTTTTTGTCATCTTCATTTACAATAATTGAAACTGTGCCACTTTCTGTTTTAATTGCAGTAGTTGAACTTGCTGCATTCATATTGTAGACATTTACTTTATAAGTAACAGTGTCTGTACTTGAAATTTCTGTATCTGTAGAAGAAATAGAACCACTTACTTTTGTTAAAGCCATAAGCTGTGACTCTGAAGCAGGACTTAAAATTGTAAGTGACGGCGGAATGTTACTTGACTGACCAGAAAAACCAAAATAAAGTCCGTCTGAAGCAATAAGAGCTTCTCCATCTTCATCTTCACCTGTTACAGCAATAAAATATTTTTTAGTTGCCTTTAAATCTGGTAACTCAAGCTGAAGATCAAAACCATCCTGACTTGTAGAAGTACCATTTTTTGCCCCTTCAAAAAGATATACCGCTGTCAAATCTTTTTCGTTTTCATAATAAGAGGCAGGATCAGCCATATGTTTTGCTATTTCATCTGTAGTGACACTGTCATAAGGTCCAAAAAGATAGACATTTGCTGTTTCAGATTTAATATTTGTTTCGTTTTTACCTACCTGAACTTTTAGAGTAAGTTTTGCATTAGAAGATGCAGTAAGGCTTTCAAGCGAACTTATCTCTGTAAATGAATAGCCTGTAAGTGAATAAGTTGGATTTGCATTTTTATCAAGAGAAAAAACAAGATGTGTTGGTTTTTCTTCTGAATCTTCTGCAACCTCAGTTTCAAAACTTAAATCAGAAAGTTTATATTTTATCTGTGTAAGGTCATCGATAGTTATTGCACTTCTTTCTTCACTTTCTGAACTTGAAGAATAAGTACCATTTATAATTTTTTTAATATCTCTCGTTGTAAGCTGATAAGTACTTTTTTTACCCATTAATTCTGAATAAACATCATACTTATAAATTCTTGTAGTTGAGTTTCCACTCAAAGTTTTTGACAAAACATTTTCTGTAGGGTCATTATAAACTTTTGCAGAATCAGTAATTTTTAATGAAAGATAAAATTTCTTTTCACCAGATGCTTCATCCCCGCCATAAATTTTTGTAAAATTTTCACGGATTTCTTCATCAGAGGAATTTAATGAAGCAAACTCAATACTTGCACTATCAGAAGTATTTATATCTTCTACTGTAAAAGTTCCAAGACAATTATTACTTTCATCATAAACAGTAGCTGCCATGGTAACATAACTTGTATCATCAACAAGATATCCTTCTACCTTAAACTGTGAACCATATTTAGAAGGTTCTGAATCTGTAATTGAAGCAGGATTTTTTACTATAAAAATTGGTGCTGTGTTATCAATTGTAAATGGAATAGAAATATCACTTGTTGTGTGTCCTGCACGGTCATGTGCTTTAATAGTTGCAGAATATTTTCCGTCCAGAAGTTTTGTACCGTTAAAATCAAAAGGATCTATTTCTAATTTCCACGACCCATCAGAATTACCAGAACCTTCATTTACAACTACAGCTTTTACACTTTCGTATTTAACATTATTTTCTGTCTGTTCAACAGTAACGATAACCTTATTTACACCCAGGTCATCAGAACAAGTTCCGGCAAGTACAAAAGGTCCTGTAATTACCGCTTCTTTTGGCGGATAAGTAATAGCGGCAACAGGGGCAGAAACATCAACCTGTTTACCAAGACCTAATTCGCATGAAATAACAGTCAAAAGACTGACAAGACTAAACAGCAAGCAAGAAAACTTTTTGTTCATAGTTTAAACACTCCTACAATTTTATATTACAGCGTACATCATACTAAATTTATTAGCCTGTGGTGGCTTCGCACAAGTTCGGGATATGTTTGAAAAAGATGCTGAACTAAATTCAGCATGACAGTTTTCTGTCATCCCAAAATGTCACCTTGAATTTATTTTAGGGTCAGAATGACATATCATAAATTCAAGATGACATATCACAAATTCAGAAATGACTTACATTTTCCTTCCTTAAAAAAAAATGCATTTAAATGTCAAAAAAGACTGCCTTAATGAAGTGGACTTCATTAAGGCAGTCCAAAATATTAATTTATCAAAATTAGAATAAACTCATTCTCAAACCAACAGAGAATGTCGGAACAATATTGCTTGCGTCATCGCTAGCAACGTCCGATGGAATAAACCATATTGCAGGTTCATAGTAGATTGACCATGTTTTAAATACAGCCCAGTTCTTAAAATTAATTCTTGGGAATTCAATTTGTGCCAAAGCTGCAGAAAGAACCTGAGCAACCTGATTTCCTTCAGAATCCGTAGCTCCCGACTTTGTAAAGTAAGAGAAGTTAGCACCTAAAGAAAGAGTTGCACTAAGCCAGTCAAGGTCATGGTTATGGAACAAAGTACCAAACGGCAGGTAAGCAAGCTGGGCAATAATCTTTGCACCAATTACCTGTCCACCAAAACGCAGGTTTGTATGACCCTGATGCCATGATTCAATTGGTAATGGAATTGTATCAAGGAAATCAGAAACCATATCGCGCTGTTCCTGAGTAAACTGTCCGTAACTTACCTGAACCTTAACAGCGTTATCAAATGCTGTAAGACCTACACCTGCAGACCACAATGTTGCACCCCAGAATGAACCGTCAACATAAAGTCCCTGGATAAATCCTGGAATTTCATATGCAGACTTATCACCCTGACGGAGTGTAAGCTTAACGTTCTTTAATGCAACACCATCACTTGTAAGACCAGAGAATTTAATTTCCTGGTTATAGCGCCCACCTGCACCCGGAGAAATAAGTTTTACAGAAGGAGCATTGCGGTCAACCTGTACAATTGTTCTTGTAATTGCATTTTCACCGTTTGCCATTTCTGCCTTAACTAAAAGGAAGTGGTAGCCGTCTGCAATATCCTGATTTTCAATTCTGTACTTCCACTTACCTTTACCACGCTTAGAAACAGCTTCAAAAGACTTACCGTTATCAAAACTGAGCCATACCTGTTTGATTGTTTTTCTTTCAAGTTCAGCTCTCTGTTCTTTAGAAGTAGTCTTACTCTTTAAGGCATCAATATCTTCCTTACTTAATGTATAACCAGCGTTACCCTTAAGCATTGGACGGTTAACAGCAAAATCACCATAAGTAAATGTATCAAGAGTTACCCACGGACCTGTAGAAGAATATTCAATATATTGTTCTGCAGAAGAAATTGACTTTCCGCTTTCTGTAGTAGCAACAGCCTTGTATGTATGACGACCGTCTTCAAGATGTTCCGGTTTAAGTTGGAACTTAAAGTAACCACTTTCTGTAACAGTAGTAGTTGGATAATCTTCAAGAAGTTTTCCGTCTACATAAAGTTTAATTTCTGTAATTGATTCTTCAAGACTTGATGCAGTACCGTAAATGTTAAATGTTCCGCGTACTTCTTCACCGTTAAGAGGATAAAGTAAATCTACAGTAGTCAAAGGCTGATTTTTATCCAGCTGTAAGTTACGACTTACACGTGAAATATTACCAGCAGCATCAGTACCTGTAAGTTCAATATTATAGAATCCGTTTGAAAGTTCGCTTATATCAATTACTTCAGAAATAATATCACCTGGAACTAAATCGCGACGTGCAAGACGTGATGGCACTGACTTACCAGGATCAAGGCTTCTGATTGTAATATAAAGTTCTTTTAATCCAATATTATCTGTTGTCTGACCAGAGAAGAATACATTACGTGTAGTTTTTGAGTCATCAAGAGGAAGTTCAAGCATAAGGTTAGGGCTTGTATTATCAACATTTATAAGTGTTGAATAAAGCGACTGAATGCCATACTTATCCCAAATCTTAACAAATACTACATGTGTTGCATCCTGAATTACGCGTGAATCAAATGTGTAAGACCAGTTTTCTGTGCCAACAGCGTCATTATAAGTTACACCGTTATCAATAGAAATCTGAACTTTTTCAATTCCGTTTTTATCAGTAGCAGTTCCCTTTACAGTAACAGTTCCCTTTACTGTTTCACTTAAAGAAGGAGAATCTACA
>CAZALL010000030.1:0-15073 GCA_964485955.1 uncultured Treponema sp.
ATGGGTATTCAGTCGGATTCAGCATTAGAGCAAGGTCAAAAGCTTATTGAAGAAGGTAAAATCGATGAAGCAGAAAATCTTTTTGACCAGGCTCTTCAAGCAGACCTTGAATGTGAAGATTTAGTTTTTGCATTACAGAGCTGTAAATTCTGGAACGACACTTTTAAACAGACAAAAGAAATGGTTGGCTTTGAAAAAGGCGAACTTCTTGTTTCTCAGTGGAAAAGATTTAAATCCCGTACGGAAGTCAGTGAAAATCCTTCACAAAAGATAATCTATGCCTTTCAAAAAGGCATTTATTCCATTGCACTTGAAGCATATGCTAATGACTTTGATGAAGGAAACATTGAAAACGAAGCTGAACGCTACAGAAAGGCTGGACTTTGCTGTAAAAAACTTGGTTCTTACGAAAAAGCCCTTCTGTGCTTAAAAAAAGCATATTCCGTAAAGGAAACCAATGCAGCAGTTGTTGCAGAAATGGCAGACTGTTATGCACTCTGCGGTGAAGACAAAAGATCAAAACTTCTTTTTAAGGAAGCATTTTTTATTGATCCGCAAAAAGTTGATCTTGAATACTTAGATTCGCCTCTTATAAACATTCTTGTTGAAAAAGTAAGGCAAAAAGGTTTTAAAGATCCCTATTTAAAGGAATGGATTCCAGTTTATGGAGTTCTTTTGGGAGCTTTCTCCGTAAAGAGAGAACTTCGCTCATCTGATCTAAATAAAATCAGGCAGGAAATTTATTCCCGCAAAAATGAGCTTAAAGACCCAAGAAATGACGCTGAACTTATAACGCCAAGACTATTAAATTTATTCTTCTGGCTTATAGACCATTACGTTATTTCAAAAGAAAGCATTTCTAAAATAAATGAAGTGCTGTTAGAAATCAAAATCCTTGATCCGGCAGTATACAATCTGTACGTCAGGTAATATAGAGCGAGTAATTTTTTACAGGAGTTATTTTTATGTCTGAAGAGCTTGTTAATCACGTTAGTGAAATGCTTAAAGAGGAAAAGTGGACAAGAAGCACAGTAGGCTATACCACAAAAAACAATCTTATTGAACTTGCAGGTATTGTTGAAAAAGCAAAAGCCGAAGGTTGTGAAGAAGAAATTAAAGAACTTTGCGACAATGATCTTAAAAATTCCAAGGACAACAGTATTGCAGCCCTTTACCTTTCAGGAATGATTAACCTTAGTCGCGGAACATTAGATAACAGCAACCTTGTTTCTTTAGTTGAAATTTTTGAAAAAAACCACAAAGAGCCTCTTATTGAATATCTGTGTATTCAAATTCTTGACGAAGATCCTCAGAATATGTTTGCACTTCGTCGTCTGGCAGAATACTACAAGTCTACAAATGATGAAAAAGTATGGGAACTCTACGAAAAAATCGTAAAAATTGACTTTGAAGAAGCAGACATCGCAAAAATACTTGCTGAACGCTATGACTCTCAGGGTAATCAGGAAACAGCTGTAAGTTACTATAAAAAAGCCCTGCTCCGCTACGTATCTGCAAAAAACATTAACTCCGTAAAAGAAATTTGGTCTAAACTGTGCAAGGCTATTCCTGACGAAATTGACTTCTTCCTTCTTGTACAGAAAAAAATTGCAAAAAATATAAGCGAAACAAAAAGTGCCCTTCTTATGCAGGAACTCTACCAGTACTACAAGGATACTGCAAAATGGGACACTGCCATTGATATTTTAAGACTGATTCTTGAAATTGATCCAAAAGACGGCTGGGCTAGAAAAGAAATTACTGAATGTTTCCGCGGAAAATATGCAGACCACAGTCACCTTGAAGATTATATTAAATCATCAAATCTTAACTCTTCTTTCCGCAATGTATTTGAAGCAATTAATGACTTTGAAAAACATATTGCCTTCGATGCTAAAAACTTTGTTTACCACCGCTCTTGGGGTGTTGGTATAATCCGCAAAGTTCAGGGAGATAACCTTACAATTAATTTTGGTAAAAAAGGCGGTATCCACGACATGTCACTTAAAATGGCAGTCAGTGCACTTCAGCCTCTTGCAAAGGACCATATCTGGGTACTTAAAGCAACAAAGACCCGTGAAGAACTTGCAAAAAAAGTAAAAGAAGATAAATCCTGGGCATTAAAAACAATCATCAACTCTTTTAAGGGATCTTGCGACGATAAAAAAATTAAGGCTGAATTAGTTCCTCAGGTTTTAACAGCAGGTGAATGGACAAGCTGGCACACAGCCGCACAGAAAATTCTTGCAACTGATTCAACTTTTGGTGTTTCACCTAACAACATCAACGTATATATTGTACGCGACCATGAAATTCCAGCTGAAGAAAAACTTGCAAATGAATTTAAAGCAGAAAAACAGTTCTTTGCCCGCATTGACATTCTTATGCGTTATGTAAACGATGATGCAACAGACAAGAGCAATGATCTTTTCTCTGACATGTTCAACTACTTTGCCGGTTATCTTAAGAGTTTTACAAATGTAAATGAACAGGTTTTAGCTTCGTACCTTGTTGTACAGAGAATCTGTAAGTCAATTTCAAGTTTTGTAAATCCAGCAAAATTTACATTTGAAGAACTTTATGACGAAATTGAAAATCCATGTGAAATGTATACACTTTTAAAGGATACAAAAAATACATGTCTCAAGGCAGACTTCCTTCAGCTTGTAAGACTTACATCTAAATGGGACGACAACTATGTTAAACTCTTCCCTACTGTATTAAAACAGGAACTTTTAACATCTCTCCTTTCTGCAGGTAAAGAAGATAAAGTTAAGAAACTTGCAAAATCAAGCTTTGAAGACTTTAGGGATTACCGTGAAGCTGCAATTTACTTCTTTAAAGAATGCAGAGATGAAGAATGGTTCAAAAACTGCGGACTTACCTTTGAACGCGAAATGGTTTCTCTTATCGATATCATTGCAGTGTGCTACCGCGAAATTAATAACCATGTTAATTCAACTGAAAACAAAAAAATCATCAAGGCAGCAACACTTCTTCTATTCAAAGACAACACGCTTCTTAACTACATGCTTGAGCAGGGACCTGAAACATGTACAAAACTTTATACAATGGTAAACGACGTAAAGGATCTTGATGCAACATACAAAGCTCAGCTTCGTAATGGAATTCTCAACAAGTACAAAGACTTTAAATTCCAGGAAACTGAAACAAAACAGGAAGCACCTAAAGGTCTTATGGTTACTGCAAAGGCTCTTGAAGAAAAGAAAGCTCTGGCAGAAGATATTGAAAAAGTTCAGATTCCAGCTAATGCAATTGAAGTTTCTGAAGCAAGGGCTAAAGGTGACCTTAAAGAAAATGCTGAATACACAGCTGCAAAAGAACATCAGCACTACCTTAACACTCAGCTTAAGAGAATTAAAGGTGAAATTGGACGTGCTGTTATCTTTGACCCTACAACAATTACAACTTCACTTGTTTCTTTTGGAACAAAGGTTACTCTCCATAATGAAAACGAAAACAAAGATGAAGTTTATTCTATTTTTGGACCTTGGGAAAGCAATCCTGATGAAGGCATAATTTCTTATTTGTCACCATTTGGCAACAATCTTCTTGATGCAAAAGTTGGTGAAAAACTTGAGTTTACAATTAACGAACACAAATATGTCTACACTGTAAAAAACATTGAAATTGCATAAAAAATGCTAAGACAAGGGGTGTTTCAAATCTGAAGCGCCCTTTTTTTATGTCCGGAGAAAATATGATTACAAAAAAAAATCTTGAAAGGCTTTCAAAAAATATATACATAATTCATGCTCCTACAAATATTGGAATTCTTGTAACAGATAATTTTCTTTACATAATTGATTCTGGAATGGAAGATGACACAATAAAACAAATCTGCACTTTACTTGAAGAAACTTTTTTGCAAAAAAAAATAAAAGCTGTTCTTAACACTCATTCACATGCAGATCATTCAGGCGGAAATTATTTTTTACAGCAAAATTATCGGGCCGAAGTATGGACTTCAAAAACAGAAGGTTACTTAAATGAAATACCAGATGTACAAAGTGCTATTGTATGGGGAGCTCGCCCTTTTAAAAAATTAAATACAAAATTTTTTCACAATGAACATAAATCTACGACAACAAATTTTTTATCTGAAAATAACATAATTACACTTACTAATCAAAATAAAGTTCCTGTTTTAAGAATTTATCCTAAATCCATTCCGGGACATTATTTTGAGCAGTACGGATTTTTAGTAGAAGATATTGAAGACAATAAAAAAGTTTTCTTTACAGGAGATGCACTTTATGGAAGGCAAACTTTAAAAGATTTTTGGATTCCCTTTATGTTTAATATAGAACAATTTAAAGATTCTATTATAAAAATTGAAGAAACAAAAGCAGACATTTTTGCACCAAGCCATGGTGAACTTTATACAAAAGAAAATATTCATGAGATTGCAGAAATGAATAAAATACTGATTCTCGAAATAGAAACTATAATTTTAAAAATGCTAAAACAAGAACATACAGCAGAAACTTTATTAAAAGCTCTTGCAGACTATGCAGGCATAAAACTTAGCCTAGGAAATTTAGTTTTAGTTCAATGTACTGTAAAAAGTTACCTTTCAAGTCTTGAACTTAGAGGACTTATTTCTTGTAGTGCAAAAGAAAATAAACTTATATGGAAAATAAAAAATTAAAGGAGCCTTAAACTTATCAAAATAAATTTTAAAAGACTCCTTTATAAATAAATTTTTACTTACTTTTTTTTGCAGCAGTTTTTTTTGTACTTGATTTTGAAGAAGCTGCTGTTTTTGCTTTTGATTTTTTTGTTTCATCTAAAACTGTCTTTGCTGATGAAGAAGATTTTGCAGATGCAGTTTTTCTAGAAGAAGAGGTCTTTTTTAAACTTGAAGAAGAGGCTGGGCTTTCCTGTTGAGGTGTAATTTTTTCAGCATTAGATACAGAAACTTCATCTAATGAAACTCCCTGCTCTATCGCAACTTCATGACGTAAAATGTCGCGCTTTAGCGATGAAATGTCATCTACAAGGGCGATGGCTTCTTTATCGGAAGAAACTATTCTTAAACCGGCAGTTTTTGACCAGCGTTCTGCACTTATCTGTCCTAATGAAATATAAGCTTTGTCAAGTTTTGCCTTAAGCTGATTTAATTCAATTTTGAGCACGCTCTTATCACCAAAATTACTGATGGCTTCTCCAGCATTTTTAAGACCTTTTTTTGATGCGTTTACACCTTTGTCAAGAAAGTTTGCAACTTTGTTCCAGAAATTTTCTTTTTTTTCTTCTGCCATAATTTTCTCCTTTTTATAAAAATCTTTCTATAATTTTTTTATTGCGACTAAAGTTAAATCGTCATACTGACCATCTTCGCATACATTTCTGTAATACAGATTATTTTCATCTGCGTCAATATCTTCTTTGCTAGAACAATAATTTTTGTACTGAACAAAATGCTTTTTTAAGAAGTCATCTATTGTACGGTCAACTTTAACTTTTTCATTACCTTTAAGAACTTGAGGCTTATACATACGGAATATTTTTTCTACAGAAACAAGTGCCATTACTGCATCTTCTGCACTGCCTTCACATGTTGAAAAATCAAATATAAACTGTTCACTTTCGTCCGGGCTGTGATATTTTTTTAATTCATAGCTAGTTCTTGCATAAACACTTTCTATTATTTTACTTACTCGTTCTGCAGTCATTTCTTCTGATGCTTCACCCACTACATGAGTAAAATGTTCTTCCCCTTCTTTAAGTCCTTCCTGCATGCAGACAGTTTCATTGCAATCTTTATCACGGAATTTTCGTTTAGCTTCTTCAATACCATCAGTATAAAGGAAAAGTACATCGCCTTTTTTCAATGTCAGTTTTGAAACCTGATATCCACCCTTCATTTCGATAAGGTCTGTAGGGAACATTCCAGCTGCAGGTGTTTCCTGAAGTTTTATTGTCTTCTTCTGCATTAAAGCACTGTCGTAAATTTGTACAAGATTATCTCCTGCGTTACAGAACCAGGCTTCTCCACTTTGAGTGTCAAGAATACAAAGTGTAAAGGCTGCAAATCTGCCTTTAAATCCACGAGACTCAAGCAAATCATTTATTTTTCCGACAACTGGAGCTAAATTTATTCCCTGTCCAGTTTTTTTCATATTCCAGTTTGTAAAATAATTTAAGAACAAAGTTGCAACTTCGACCATAATCAAAGCGGCTGGAACTCCATGACCAGAAACATCACATTTAATTATTGCGTAATGAGTTTCATCTATCTGCCTGTAATCAAAATAATCTCCTGAAAGTTCATCTGCACCTGCATAGTAAGAGAAGAAATCTGCCCCCTGTGCATGCAATGAACCTGTAGTAAGAGTATTTCCATTTTTATCTGTTTTAAGCGGAATAAATTTTGTCTGAATATCCTTACCTACAATAAGATTTTTTGTTGCCTGGGCTGCTTGTACAAGTCCTCTTGTCATTTCGTTTACAGTATCACCTAAAAGTCCTATTTCATCATTAGAAGTAACTGTAATTTCTTTTCCTGCAAGTTCTTCCTTATCCTGCGTATCCCTAATCATTGCAACGTGATCTGCAAGTTTTTTTACAGGTTTAATAACTACTGCAGAAATAAGCATGGAACCAAAGAATCCTATTAAAATTGCAATAAGGGCAATTCCTAAAGCTGTAAATAAAATTGTGCGACTTGCAAGATTTAATTCTGTAATAAGACTTTGCGTATGAACTTCAACAAAAATAATTCCATGTACGAAAGTCTGATCACTTCCCTGTCTGTAAAGAACCGGCTTATAGAAAACATAAGAGGTATTTTTTCTGTCAACCATTGAACTATCATAAGACGGATAAGAACCAATACCCTGTGTTGAAAGATTATTTAATGTTGAATTTAAACGGTTATTTAAATTTGTAGTTATCTCAGAAATTTCTTCACGACGGGCAACACTTTCATTGTCTGTCTTTAAAGCAAGTTTTACACCTTCCCTGTTTAATTCAGAAATACTCTGTGAAATCTCTGCAACTTGTGCCTGAGCCTCTTTATCAAGCTTCTGACATTTTTCAAGAATTATACCTATGCTGTCATCAACAAGACGGCTTTGTCCGTAAGAAAGTGTTTTACTATCAGTTTTTGAAAGAATATTTTCATCATTTGTAGCCCAAATATAATTGAGCGAAACATTTTGATCTGACTCGCCAAAACCTGTAATTGTAGCATACTGAGCTTCTGGTAATGCCTGAGTTTGTTCCGGAAGATAACTTAACTGAAGAATATCCTGAGTTGGAAGATATGCCTTAGCACCTGTTGAAAGAGAATCAAGCAGTACAGAAACCCGGCTAAAAAGTCCAGATGACAAAGTCCTTTCCTGAGTTTTAAGCATAATAAATCCAAGCGGAAGAGAAACCATTGCAACGATGGCAACAACTAAAGCGATTGTAAATGCTGTAATTTTTACGCGTAAACTTGTGCCCTTTTTTTTGTACATCTTAGATTTTATTTTCTTTTCCATAGGCATTATGTCTCCCGTAATCAAGGCTATAACTTCTTTTTTTACTGTAATTGATTCTTTTGCTGCAAGTCCCAGTCCACGGAGGGAAACAAAAAGTAAAAGCAATGCAAGTATAAATGCAGTCCACAAAAGTGCTGCACCCAAATTAAAATTAAATTTATGTTCATTTCCATAAGACTGCCATTCAGGCTCATAGAAATATTGTGTTTCATATTTAATTGTTCCCCTGTCCGTTACAGTAAACATTGGTGCAGAAAGATAAAGACCTCTTTGTGAATGAAGAAGTCCAATTCTATATGTACCTGGGGCAAGTTCCTTTATATTGATTCCAGAAATTTTTGAATCACTATTAATTTTAAATCCGCTATTTAAATTAAATGAATAGTCATATGGAGCAAGACCGTCTTTATCAATATAAACACTGGTAATTTTTCCGTCATAAGTAAAACCGCTTCCAAATAATGAAATTGAAGTTACATCATCTTCATCAGTCTTTGCATTAACTGCCCTTACATAAGTTTGAGGAATATATTTATTTAAAAGCAAAGTTGTTTTTGCAGGCTGTCCAATATTTCCACACGCATCTATAGCACAAAGAGAAAATACATAGTAACCATTTTTTCTATTTGAATAAGAAACAGATTTTTGCGAACCTAAAATAGTTTTTGCAGGAGGCAGAACATTTTCTACAGATTTTTCAAATTGTTTTTTTAGTGAATCAGTAAGCAAATAAACCTGATCCTGCGGCAAATTAAGAGGTTTATATTTACTGTCACTAAGTTCCTGAGGTAAATCTGCAATAAATTCAAGAGACCATGAGTAGCCGGCGACATCATCATCATAAGGATTAGGCTCCCATTCAAGAGTAAAAGTATTGCTTTTTACAAATTCGTATGAATCAATTTCAGGCGGATAAATTACAGGAGGACCTGGTGGAGTTAAATCTCTTGTATAAGTAACAGTTGTTGTTTCTGACCAGTTACCAGCATAATCCCTCTGTTTTACACGGAAATACCAATCTCCATCACTTACAGCTTTTGCACTGATAACTTTTTCTTCAGGGAAAGCATTTATTTCTAAAGGAGGTTCTTCACTTATATTTTGTGTCCAGATCCATGAATAACCTGCAACACCAGACGGGTCTGCACTAAGACGAACTTCTGCCGCTGCATTCTCTGCAGAATATTTTTTTCCTTCTGTAAAACGCGGAGTTACCATCGGAGGCGGTGAAGTTTTATCCGCTTCCAGCATAAAGATTCTAGACTTAGTTTTATCCTTTGAAGATACCTCCTGCCATACAAAACTAAGCTGAGTACCAAATTGCGTAAGAACAGGAGAAGCAAAAGTAGACTGAGAATGAGATGTAGAAAGTTCCATTTCATTCCATAAAGAACCTGTTTTTTTTGAAAGATAAATTTTATCTGTTCCTGAACGATTGTCAAACCATACACAGTTTACAAAATCATCATAAGAAAATAAAACTGGTCTTGAAGCATTAGCTCCATTTGTAAGCTGTTCAACAGAAGAAATAATTTTTCCTTCCTTTGAAAGAGTGGTAAACCAAATTGAAGAATTTTCAGAAGCATACCATGTACGTTCCCATGCAAGAAAAATTTTATCAACATCCCAGAGAAGACTTGGTCGCTGATTATTATAGTTAGCTGCATTTTCAAGGGAAGTTCCTAAAGATTCTGCAGAAGTTACTTGATATGGTGAAGACCAGGTTTTTCCTTCATTAGAAGAATATGTTGAAAAAAGCTGGTATGAAAGTCTTGAAGTTGACTGCACCTGTGACTGAAAAAGTACAAGTTCCCCCTGCCCGCCAGTTGTAACAAGACAAGGTACAAAAGGATTTTTTGTTCCGCTGGCACCTGTAAAAGGCTGAAATGAAGACCAGTTTATTCCGTCTTTTGAACGACAGTAAAGAAGATTAAAAGATTCATTTTTTCCAAGCGAAGTAAAAAGAGTAAATGAATTATTACTTGAAGCATAAACGCGGGGAGCAATTAAAGTACCTGAAAATTTTGGAAGAACTACACTCTGAAAACTTTTTCCGTCTGTAGAAAGATAAGCTGTTAATTCAGTTTCGCCAGTAATTGCAACAATACAGATTGTACCGTTTTCTGAAATCGCCGCAGAATAAAGGTCTGGTACCTGTCCTGAATAATTTATCGGAGCAGAAAAGCGTCGTATTTCCCTCCATTTTTTTCCATCACTGGTAGTCCTTGCACTAAGATAAAGTCTTTTTCTTGCAGAATCAACTTCTTCCCAAATTATTGCCGAAGGAGTTACATTTACAGAATGATTAAGATTTATTTTTTTTGACGGACACGAAACTGCTACAGGAAATCTTGAATCAACGGAAGTAATTTCTTTTGGCTCATCCCAGTAATAATCTTTTGCAAAAACATTAAAAAGAGAAAATAAAATAAAAAACGGTAAAAGTAAAATTTTCTTTTTAATCATAACAATGCTTCTACCTTCTTTTTAAGTTCAATAATTTTTGCTGCATTACGGTTAGATGCCTTGCTCCACAACTGCTGAACAATTGTATTTGCTGCAATAATATTATTTCTCTGAAGTTCACGAATTGCACTCTGATAAAGTTTTTCATCTTCTGCACTAATTACAACCGCAGCCTTACCACCAGTTTTTAATGCAACTTGATCCATTACTGCCAGAGCATCAGAATTATTTGGATTTAAGCGGTATGCTTCAAGAGCTTTTTGTCTTGCTTGCTGAAGTTTTGCACTATCCCGTCCGGCAGAATTTAAAATTCTTTTTGCTTCATTAGCAAGACTTTGAGCTTTAACCAATGCTGAATTATCTACAGGCTTTTGTCTTAAACCAAGTTCAATTTCTGTATTATAAATAAAATCCTTTAAACCTGGATAATCCGGATTAATCTGAGAAAGGTCAAGAAGGTCGCTGTATGCCTGCTGCTTTATAGAATTATCTTTTGACTTGCAGTTTACTTTTGCCGCCTCAACTTTTTCACTAAACATCAAATTAAATGCCTTGCGGTCTAAAAGCTGATCAATCTTTAAAGTTAAAATACTTGCTTCTTGATTTAATGGATAAACTAATTTTAATTCATTTAATTTTTGCTTTGCCTGATTTAAAATTTTATTTCCTTCTTCATCCTTACCCTGATTTTTTAATTTTTGTCCTTTAGAATAGTACTGGTTTGCCAGAGAAAGAATTTGTGACATTTCAGGATAAAGCGGTGCTGAAGGTGGAATTACACGTCCAGTCTTCATAGAAAGAGCCGTATTTACAAGTGCTTTAAGGCTTTCTATTTCTTCATCCTTTTCAACATTTGTAATAGCCCATCTCTGTTCTGCACGGGAAAGTAAATTGTCTGCTTCTTCAAAATTACCATTATAATATGCAGTCTTTGCCTGATTTTTAAAATTACGTACATCGCGAACAACATATTCGTTTTCTGTTGTATTAATTTTATTTCCCAGCTCACTAAGATTTTTATCAGAATTTAAACGAAGTTCTTTATCATCCTGAGCATCAAGTGACTGATTGTATTTATCTCTGGCAGTTTGAAGTGCATTTCTGGCAGCATTAAAATTATTTTTTGACAAAAACTGTTTTGCTTCATTAAATTTTACTTCTGCTTCCTGCCTTAAAAGTTTAGCAATTTTCTGCTGATTTTTAGCCTTATTTTCAAGTGCGGAAATTGAAACTGTAAGAGTTTTTAACTGAGAAATAATCTGCTCAATACGCTCATAATCTTCTTCAAAAAGATTTTTATAATTTTTTGCTTCATCAAGTTTTTCTTTACAAAAAGAAATGCTTTTTATGTCATCTGCTGTCTGTTTTTTTAAAGGACCAATTTCATTCAATACTTTATTTGGATACTGAAAATTTATTTTTTCTTCCATGTCTGTTGATGTTGTTTCTGGAAGATAAAGTGAAATCTTTTCATATGAAGATTTATTTTCAGTTAAAATATCATCTGAGCCTTTTGAATAGAAATCTGCAATTTTTTTCCAAACTGCAGAAAGATTTTCATCACACAATACTTCATAGTTACGACATAAAGTCTGAGCTGCCTCAAAAGAATCACGCCCAAGATAAGGATTTTCTTCTGATGTAAAACTATGAACATTTGCTTCAAGACAGATATTTTTTCTATTTTCCATGAAACTATCTGTAAAATCCAAAAGTTTTTGTGCATAAGTATCATTTTTATTTCTTACAGCACTTTTAAAATCTAAAGGAAGTGTCATTGAAGAAAGAGAATTTATCTGTGTATCTATTTTTGAAGCGTAATCTAATACTATAAATGCACGTGCTGTATAATTTTTTGCAGTAAGAATGCGATTTTGCAATGTAAATATTTTATTTGTATCTGAAGTTTTAAATTCTGCCTTGTCATAAAGTTTTGAAGCACTGTCTGCAATAAAAATTGCTTTTTCATAATCAGAAAGTTTATTTTTATCAGACATTGAAAGTACTTTTGAAAAAGCAGAAGATTTTTTTGAACAAAGAAGAGCAAGTTTTTCATTTACCTTATTTGCAGTTGACACATACTGACTGTCAATTACGCCTGTGATTCCGGAACGTACATCATTTTTTAATCCACTTACAAAAGTACACACGAAAGGCAAATAAGAAGCATCTGTCATTTCGCCATTAGAATCCAGCTGATTAAAAAGGGAGTTTAATCTGTCAGCAGAATCTGTAATTTTTTTTCTTATCTGAACTAATAAATCAAACTGTTCTTCAAGAGTTTTATATGCCGAAGAAATGTCCTGAGTTATTCCCCTGTCACATGCACTATAAAAATTTTCAAGACAAGTATTAAAATTTTTTTGCATTAAAACAAATGAATCCAGGGAAGAAGAAATTTCTTCAACCGCACTTTCTACCAAAGCCGCTTCTCTAGCTGTACGTTCAGCATAAAAGTCATCACGGTATATTTCAAAAGCATTCTGTTTGCCACCATCTTTATTTTTAAATTCCTGCATGGCAAGAGTATACTTTTCATTTTCAAGATCTTTTATTGCAGCTTCAATAATTTCATTAAAGCGGGCCTGACATGCCTTAAACTGCGAAAGATTTTTTATTTCATTACGAATTGTTCCATGAACAACAGATGGATTTTTTTCAATCTTTTCAAGTTCAAGTACCATCTGATAATTTTTTTCTGCTTCGCCTGGTTCATTATTTGCAAGGTCAATTAAACGGCCTTCAACAAAATTATACCTTCTGCGGATTGACATAATTTTATCAATTCGGCTTTTTACAAGATCAAAATTTTCAGGATTCTGCTCAATATAATCTGCACATTTTTGAAGAGCCTGAGAATATTCTTCGTTTTTAATTAATTTATCAATTTGCAGAAGACTCACTTTTTCTTTTTGACTTTGCTGCAAAAGATTTTCTTCTGCCGTCAAAAAAGCAATATTGAGAAAAATAAAAGCTGTAAGTATTGCAGCAAAAATGCCGCCTTTTTTAACACACAAAATAAAACCTTACATTTTTTTACACATTCTGACTAAAAGAAGCCTGTTTCCATTCTATCTTTTTTTTGAAAAATCTTCTACAATTAGCAGAATTTTATATTTTTTTCCTTATAAATTGTCGGATTTTTTTTAGGAATTTGTTATATTCTTAATCATAAAATCCGATTATTTAAAAAGGAATTTCTATCTTATGAAAAAGAAGGGCATATCTTCTGCAAAAAAATTTATTTTTTTCTCAACACTTGCACTTTCAGCCCTTCCGTGTTCAGCCCTTTCACTCGTTGACGCTGATTCTAAGCTTGCAAAAATTTTTTCTTTTACAGAAGATGAAAATGCAGCTTCTACTTCCTACAGATCACTTTTAATTCCTTCTGCCGGAAAAGCAGAAAGTTTAGGCTGTGCATTTACAGGTTTATGCGACGATATAAATTTTATTGAATACAATCCGGCAGCATCAAGTATACTTACTTTTACCCAAGCCAGTGTTGCCCACAATAAATGGATTAGTGACAGTGCATTAGAAAGCGTTGCAATAACTTCCAGATGGAAAAACTTTGGTCTTGCAGCTCAGATAAGATGTTTTTATGTTCCATTTGCAGAATACAATATTTTTGGCGAAAAAACGTCTTCTAGTTACTACAGCGAAACAACAGCCGTGTTAAATGCCTCTTATAACTTTCTTGCAGGCTATACATTTAAAGGGCTTGCGGCTGGAATAAATTTAAAAACTTCTTTTAGAAATGTTCCGGACTATGCTGATTCAATTACAAATGCCTTAATTACAGGAAGTGGTCTTGCTCAGTCGGGATTAGCTTTTATGGCAGACATTGGGCTTTTACTTCGCTTTAATGCATTTAAAATTTATTCTTCCAGAGAACCAAATTTTATTATAGGACTTTCATTTTTTAATGCCGGAGCAGGACTCACAGGTTTTGGCGAAAAAATAATTTTAGATGATCCTCTTCCAACAAAAATAAATTTTGGGCTTTCCTACAGAATAATAAAACCCTTCGTAATAAGTGCAGAAATTCAGCAGCCAGTAAATCTTTTAAATATTTCTCAATCAGAAAAAACTTCTTTTGCATGCGGACTGAACTTAAAAATAACTGATTTTTTTTCTGCTTCAGGTGGTTTTTTACTTAAAGGAGCAAATCCTCGCTTTAGTTTAGGAACAGAATTTTACATGCAGGACATAATAATTAATGCAACATACACTTTAGACCTTACATCATCTGCAAATCCTGTAAACAGAATAAGTCTTGCGGCAAAAATGAATCTTGGCGACAAGGGAAGAATACATATTCAAAAAGAAATTGATAAATTCTACTGCCAGGGACTTACTTACTATGCCCAGTCAGGACTTGAGAAAAATTATGAGGCAGCACAAAACTACCTCGATAAAGCCCTTGAAGCCTGGCAAAAAGTCCTACAGCTTGATAAAACCTTTGATCCTGCAAAAAACGGAATTGACATAATTCTTGCAGAAAAAGAAAACCTTAAGAAAGTTCAGGACGCACAGTCTTTAAACCAGTAAAATTATTTTTTTCTGCTGAAAACCCTGTAATTTATCCAAGGAAAGATTGCATGATTTTTTTCAACTTTTGTAAGCCATTCAGTACTTACAGAATTAGACCCCAAAGATTCAAATACTGTTGAGAAAGACTGTATGCAGTTTTTAAAATATGCTTCAGCATAATCCGGGAACTGCTGGTCGTGAAGCATCATGGCAATATCCCCCGACTGACACAAAAGAACTTCTCTGGCAGCAAGATTTAAAAGACGTGCCTTAAGTCCTGTATCAGAAGGAAATCTTTCTGTAAGATCAATCATACGCTCACATGCCTTACGAATATATCTCATTGTCCAGCAATTTTTACTATCAAGAAGAAGTTCTCCATAACCAGCACCATTATCTGAACATGGATAAGGAGAAATTTTTTGCAGACTGTAAGAATTTTTTATCTGTTCAGAACAAAAAGCCATTGTAACTTCATTTTTATCTGCTATTGTTCGTACTAATTCTTCAAAAAATACACTTCCTTCAAACCATGTCTGTCCTAAAAGTTCAGCAGAAATAGT